>CAXGOD010000049.1:0-9895 GCA_964011245.1 uncultured Bacteriovoracaceae bacterium
AATATATTAGTTTTAGATAATTCTAAAATATTAGTTGATGGTAACAAAGTTTTTGAGTCACTGGGTGATAGTATCGAAGCCGTAGTAAAAGGAGATTCAAAGTCTACTGTCATTGGGCTCGCAAGTATTATAGCTAAAGAATACAGAGATCAATTAATGGAAGCATATGATAAAAAGTTTCCTGGTTATTCTTTAAAGAAAAATGCAGGTTATCCAACTAAGGTTCATAAGCAAGCTGTTATCGACTTAGGTGTGACTCCAATCCATAGAAAAACTTTTAAGGGTGTAAAGGAGTATCTTGTCTAGAATCGGAGAGGAGTTTGAAAGAGGTCTTTCAAAAGTAATTCATTCAAAGAAAATTCCAGTTCTCATATCGTCAAAACTTCTAAGAGAGTATAAGTGTGGCCAAGTAGATATTGCATACGTGGAAAAGAATAGTTTAAAACTAATTGAAGTCAAATCTTCGGGGATTGGTCTTCTTTCCATGCAAAAAAGCCAAAGAAAGCGCTTAAATAGAAGCGCTGCGCTATTAAATTCGTTACTGGGAATCCCGGTTGACCTTAAATTCATTGCCAAACGTAATTCAAAATTTTACCCTTAATGTAATATGAAGAAGTTACTGATATCATTAGCAATCGTTTTAACACTTATTACTCCAACTCAGGAGGCCCATGCCGTTGACCCTAAGAGCAAAGCATTCTTAGTTATGTGTGCATATGGAACAGTAGGTGGATCATTATTAGGTTTCGCATCTATGGCATTTGGTACTAACTCTAGAGCAATTGCTCAAGGAGCTTCTCTAGGTCTATACGCCGGAATTATTTTTGGTGGTTATGTAATCTCATCTCATAGAAGCCCAGGTGATCCAATTCAAGATGAATATGAACAAGATCCTTACGGACAGCCGGGAATGGATCAAGGTTATCCTGCCGGAGGTGGCGGGGGATTTGGAGCGCCACCACCAGCTAGTGATGAAGGTGGATTTTTTGGTGCACCTAATAGGGCGATGGAAATTAACGACTTAATGGTTAAAAACTTTAGACCTCTAAACGAAAAAAGAGGGAACTTAAACGCTCCCCCTATCTATTTAAACTTTTATAATTCTACTTTCTAAAAACTAGTTTTGAAATGTTCTCTTTCTATTTGCAAAACTTGTGCTTAAGTGTGCAGTATCGTCATTATCAAGATCGAATTGATCCCAAATTAGTTCAGCTTCCTCGATGGAGTAGAGACGGAAAATCTTTTTAAAATCACCACTCACATTCGATAGACCTACTTGTTGACTACCATTTTTCTTATTTAAAATATTAATTGTTTCTACAAAATGGCAAATTCCAGATGATCCAACAAAATCAACTCCACCTAGATCTACTGTGATCTTTGCATTAGGATTTTCACCTGCTAAACCAGCTAGTTGATCTCTAAAAGGGATACTGTATTCATAATCTAAATCACCCTGCATTTGAACTGTAATATTGCCCAGAGCATCTCTTAATATATTGGCCTTTATTGTCATATGTGTTTCTCCCTTTCTTATGCCTAATTTTGGCGTTAAACTTATTCTAAATTCTAGCACGTACAAAAATTCATTTTTACGGGGCAAAAGAGTCTTAATATAACTGGAGCAGATATGTCGGAATTGATTCTTGTTACTTTACCAATTGGAAATAATAAGGACTTAACTTTTAGGGCAAAAGAAGTACTTGAGAAAGAGACCTTAGTAATGGCAGAGGATACTCGAGTTTTTAGAGAGTTTTGTAAACATAATGATATCAGTGTTGATGGAAAAAAAGTTGATTCCTTTCATGATCATTCCGGAGATAAGAAATTAAATAAAGTTTTTCAATGGTTAGATAAAGGAAATGTTGTCTTAGTCAGTGATGCAGGAAGCCCCATAGTTTCTGATCCTGCATATCCCATTGTACAAGAGGCAATTGAAAGAGGGGTAAAGATATCTTCTGCACCGGGAGTAAGCTCTGTTACAGTTGCATTGGAGTTAAGTGGTTTGCCACCAAGCCCATTTCACTTTCATGCTTTTATTCCTAGAGAGAAAGGGAAAAGACAAAAATTTTCAGAATCGTTAGCTTCAAGTTATGGAACCCATATCTTTTTTGAAGGTGTCAGCAGAGTTGAAGGGACGATTGATATCTTGTCAAAGAATTATCCAAGTGAAAAATTTTGTATTGCCAGAGAACTTACAAAAGACTTTGAAAGTGTTTATCGTTTTAAAGGCCACGAATGGGAGTCTCTCAAAGAAGAAGTAACATTTAAAGGAGAGTTTGTAATCCTAGTAAATATGTCTCAAGATGGTGCAGCTACTTTAACTCCTGAGGTTATGGAGCTTGCTTGCGAGATTGCTGACAATGGAGTTCATCCTAAAAAGCTTAGTAAACTACTTTCTCATCTTACTGGTAAATCAACTAAAGAGATTTATCAGAATCTTCAAAAGAAATAACATAAAGCAGAAATATTTACCCCCGCAAGAAAAGGATTACTTATTTTAGTTATTTGCGCTTACAATAATACATAAGTAATAAATTTTAGTATAGGGAAGCTCGTGCAAGTAAAGATTATTGGTGGCCATGGTGGCGTAACAAGAAATTATAGCGCAACATCGTATCTTATTGATGACGCTCTTTTAATTGATGCTGGAAGTGTAGCTAGTGGGCTAGATATTCAAGATCAGTTAAAGATTGATCATATTCTTATTTCACATTCTCACTTAGATCATACTAAAGACCTTGCTTTCATTTGTGATAATTGTTTTGGATTAAAAGGTAAGCCTTTTGAGGTTCATACCCATAAAACAGTTCATAAAGCTATTAAAGATCATTTATTCAATGATACTATTTGGCCAGATTTTTCAACATTACCAACAAAAGAAAACCCAACTTTAAATTTTAATGAAATGGAAAAAGAAGTTGAAGTTGATTTGGGTGGATACAAAGTAATGCCTGTTCATGTTGATCATCCAGGTGATGCTTATGGTTTTATTATCAGTAAAGGAGATGTTTCTATTCTATTTACTCTAGATACAAAGGCCACTGAAAGGATTTGGGAAGTTGCTAAACAATACCCAAATTTAAAAGCTGTTTTTACAGAAGTTAGTTTTCCAAATAAATTACAAAATGTAGCAGATCTTAGTGATCACCATACACCGGCTACTATGAAAAATGAGTTAAAAAAGATGCCTTCAGATATCCCTGTGTACTTAGGGCACTTAAAGCCAAATTATCAAGAAGAGTTGATTCAGGAAATTACTGATCTTCATGAACCCCGTTTGCATATAATGTATGCAGATGACGTCAGATTTACTTTTAAATAAATTCAATATCTCGTTCGTTTGATAGCGATGATCTGTCTAACAAACGTAGTATAGGTATCTCCTTAAGAGGAGACCTATATCTATAGTATAACTCGTATTGCATCGATACTTAAATCAGCCTCTTTAATTTGATCTAGAAGCTCTTCTTGATGTTTTCTCCAAAGATTAATTTCTTGTTCATCAATCATAGGATTTACATTTTTAAGCTCTTCAAGTCTAAAAATTTCGCTATTACAATCGTGCTTACATTGTTCAAGTGCTTTTATAATAAACTTTTCTGAGCGTTTTTTTACAATACCATGGGCCTTTGTAAGTAACTGCTTAAAAGCCTCTTTCGGTATCTGCTTTACCTTCTCTTTATCTTCATGAGATTGAACGTTTGTTAAAATAGGATCAAGTTGTTTTTTTGAAATCTTTGCTGTTACATCTGTTCCACTAGCATCTAAAAGAACTCTAAGTGGGGTGATAGGAAGATACTGAGCCGAGTCCGTTTTGAGTCCATGAATAATTTCAAGTTTAAAAATAAATTCAAAATAGATATTTTCACCTAACTTATCGTTATGAGTTACTACGGTCATATTCCCAATTTCTGAATTGGTAAAAAGGTCAAGTGAACCTTGAATAAGTGGATGCTCCCAACTCATAAATTGAAGATCTTCTCTCACCAGGGCAACGTCTCTTTGCAATGTGTAGCTATAACCATCATTTGGTAGAGCAGGATAAGAAGGAAGGTACATATTATCTGTAGGTTTAATAAAATAACTAAAGTGATTTAAGTCCTCTAAGAGAATTCCAACTGCATCAGTGATCATCTCTAAGTATTTTTGAAGATTTTGATCATATTGGTTAACAGTCGTTATAATTTCTTTCGATTTATCATTATCAAAAGAATTTAAATCAAGAAGAAGATCGTGTCCTTTACTTAAGTCCTGACAAAGCTGCTGGTAAGCTTTCGATTTTTCTGTAATAAATTGTTCAAGTTGATCCTTGTCATATGGATTTTCTAAAAGCTTGTGAAGCTCTGTATAGTGCTCACGGTAAAAAGGAGTCGCTCCTTTAGGAGCTTGATTAAAAGACTGTATAATATCTTTATACCAATGAAATAATACCTCTTCAAAAGATTTAGTTACATAAGGAACATGAATATTAATGTCCTTTGTTTGTCCAATCCGATCTAGACGTCCAATACGCTGCTCTAACTGCTCTGGAACTTTAGGTAAATCAAAGAGAAATAGGTGATGAGCGAATTCAAAGTTTCTTCCTTCACTTCCAATCTCTGTACAAAGCAATATTCTTGCCCCGTCTTCATCTGCAAAATAAGCCGCTTGTCTATCTCTTTCCATTAAAGACTGACCACTATGAAAAGTCGCTATAGGAATATTAGATTCTTTTTTAAGGGCCAGTGATATTTTTTGAACAAGAACTTTTGAATGAACTAGTAATAGTACTTTTTGAGTTCCAATTTTATCTAAAAGCTCTTGAAGCTTAGTAAATTTATACTTAAAAACGATCGAATCAGATAAATTATCTTGAATATTAAGTGCATACTCATGCAGCTTTCTTTTAGGAAAAAAAAGATTAAATTTTTCTAAGTGTTCTCTGGTATTTCTAAAATAAACTCTGCCTGTACCATGACGGTCTATTAGGGCCTTTACTACCTCAGAGTGATCTTTGAAGTTTTCAATCTCCTGTAGCGTGAAATGTGGCTTGAGATCTTGATCTGTATATTCATTTTTTACAATGTTTTTAATTAGTGGGATGTATTCTTTGTATTCTTCAGATGACTTTGTGAAATTTTCATATGAAGTAAATTTATCTGGATCTAGAAGTTTTAACCTTGAAAAATGTCCTTCACGTCCTAATATCTCAGGGGTTGCACTTAAAAGAATCATTGAAGGAATCTTTTGAGAAAGTTTTGAAACAAAGTCATACTCAAGGGAAGAACTTTCACATGTCCACCTTAATTGATGTGCTTCATCTACAATTAGTAGATCCCATTTTTCTTTAAGTATATCTACTGTAAGTCCTTCTTGTTCAACGATCTTTTTCATTGAGATGATATAATGTTGTCCTTCATCAAGAGTCAGGGCCTCAATATCTAATTCGTCATTAACACTCATCACTTTACATTGAAGATTAAATTTATTTAAGAGCTCAAAGTACCATTGATAAACAAGGCTATCGGGGACTATAATCAAACTTCTTTCAACTCGGTTCTTTTGAATAAGGGACTTTAGTGTAAGACCCGCTTCAATTGTTTTACCAAGCCCCACCTCATCTGCAAGCATAACTCTTGGGTAGAGTCTATCAGCAACTGTACTTGTGATATATGATTGGTGTGGAATAAGTCTTACACGGCTTCCTAATTGTCCTTTATAAGGAAAAAGTTGATAGGCCCTTTGGTGTAGATAAGACTGATATCTTAGTTGGAAAAACTCATTACTATCAAAGTTCCCAGCGAAAAGTTTATCTTGTGGGTTAGTAAAACTTAAAGCTGATTTTAAAGCCATCTCAGGTATAACCATTCCCATGGCCAAATAGAACATAACTCCATCATTATTTTGAACTTCATCCACAACTAAAGAGTGATCATCTTCAGTCTGTATCGTTTCACCAGCTTCATAGACGACCCTTTTTAAAGGTGCAGTTTTAAACCCATAAACTCGTTTCTCATTTGCTGCTGGAAAATCAACTGACACTGTTTTATTTGCGTAATCAGTAATGACTCCTAAACCTAACTCAGGCTCTGCTTCACTAAACCATCTTTGACCTTGAATATACATTATTAACCTTTAAGATTTATTAAAAAAGACCCATCTTTTTAGCTTGATCCATCATATTTTGTTTTTCTTCATCAGACATATTCTCATACATACTTTTCATATTCTCAATCTCTTCAGAGCTCATATTATCCATCATCTCTTGAGCTTGTTTATACATATCTTGATTATTTTCTGGCTGTTCATTTTCTTTAAAGAAGATAACCTTTTCAACTGTCTTTTCATTTTTAATAGAATGATCAGTCTCTAGAGTCTTGAGGATATCGTTAAACGATAAATCTTTGTTATCTGCCATTTCATACATTTTTTCTAAATCAAATGAGACTTTCTTGTTTGGAAACCCATTAAGTTCTAGGTTTTTAATTACTTGATTAATAAAGTTTTCTTTGTTGCTCAAAATAGCTCCTTAAGAATTTATTAGTTTATTTAAAGTACAATTCTATATATAATTTAGTGGTGACAAGTAGCATAAAATGCTTAAATATGACAATTCATTTTTGATTGTGCATAATAATAAATAATGCATGGAGTAGCTTATGAGAGTATTACTAGTAGAAGATTCACTTGAGTTAGCAAATCTTATTTCTGACTCTTTTCAAGACAAGAAAATCACCTGTATCACCAAAACTTCAGCTTTAGGTGCTTTGGAGTTTTTAGATAAACATTCAGTCGATGTTCTTATGACTGATCTCCATTTGTCACATATTAACGGAGAAGAGCTTTGCCAGATAGCAAAGGCTAAATATAGAGTCCCTACAATACTTACTTCAGGTGATTATGCGGTTCATAATAGTAAAAACTTTGATGCTTTTATTTTGAAGCCATTTGATTTTAGTGAACTTCTTGAGATGATAAATCTTGTGGCCTTAAAGCGTAACACTTCAAGACCACAAAATATGCGTTAGGCTGCGTTATCTATTGGCTTGCATTCTTCAAACTGATAATTTTGAATAGCTTTTTGAATTTTCTTTTGACTGTCTAGATCATCTAGTTTGTAATAAACACCTTTAAGTTTAATAACATTATCTTTGATAATTTTCTCAACCTCATCCTTGTACGCTGGATGATTTAATTTTTGTCCAAGTAGCACAAGTGTTTTAAAGGGTAAGTCTTCATTTGCATTAAATTGTATCGCTTTTTGAGCAAAGAATGCATCAGTAAAATTCTTGGTACGGCCTAAGAACTCTTCTTTTACTACTTTAGTCGTTTTATCTTGAAAACTTATAAAGTTTTTAACGAAGTTATCTACAGAGTCCTTTGACCAAAACTCTAACCAATTTTGTACATTAAAGTGCTCATTAGATTGAAGCTTTTTAGATAATTTTTGTTTAAAATTCGCCATGTAAATTCCTTTGTTAACCTTATTTGAGTGAGGTATTAATCGACTATAAAACAAAAAACAAAAGTAAAAAATGATGAAAAAATTAAATTCATATTAATAACTAATACTTAGAAAAGGTGAGATGATTACTCAGCTAATGTAGTTATGGATTAGAGTTCCGATAAGTTACTGATATGGGGATTTTATGAAAATATACTTATTAATTTTTTCACTACTTTTTATGAGTTGTACAGCTGAAAAGAGTAAGCTCAGAAAAAGTCGTTATAATTATACTGTTGAGCAATTAAAAAGTAAAAAAGGTGAACCCGTTAAAATGAGTGAGAATAATTTAAACTCAAGTTACGATATGTATCACTATCAGGATGAAGTATACCAAATAAGTGGTAGTAGTGTTATTGCTAAATTTAGAAACCCAAAAGAACATGAGAAAAATATCCAGTATTGGAGGCATTTTTTAAATAACACTTATTATAAAATTGAGAAGGACTCAAAGAGTAAATCACACTCGCCACTTAATATTTTAATCTCTAAATCAAAAGGTTTAACAATTTACTTTAACCAGTCAGGCTCTGTTCTAAGAATAGGTCTAAGTATGGGAGGTAAAGGTGGTAAATAAAATAAGCCTTCTTTCATTACTCCTAATTACTAGTTGTTCGCCAAATTATGAAAAATTAACTTGGCTTGATGAATACAAAGATTCAAATTATAGCTCAAGAGAAATTGCCTCTAGTGATGAAGAATGTTTTATTGATCAATTTGATATCTCTAAAATTAAAGAAGAGATCCCTTTACTTGAAAAGGATTTTTCAAAAAAAGTTAAACTTGAGCGTGTATACAATTTTGCTCAATTTAAAAATGCTGAAACTCATTATATAAAAAGATTTTCAAGTTATATTACTCTTAATGAATTGGGTAAGACATGTAGTGATTTACCTTGTGTTCTAAATACGGCATATGGACGAAAAGATGGAGAAGAAGGTTATAGAATCTATCACTGGTTCTTAACGATGGGCTCTGGTATTTCAACATCAAGAAAGATACCAGGTTATGCTGATGATCTAGCAAAAGAGCTTACAGATTATTTGTTTCCAAAGATAGAGTTGAAACTTTTAAATATGATGTCTAAAACAATGCCTAAGAAATATCAAAATATGCAAGTATCTACTTTGCATCGCTTCCCTAATGGTACAACACCAGGAGTTGGAGTAGCCGGGCTCTATAGTTATTCATGGAGTTATAGTGCTACGACAGTTACTAGAAATGCGGGTACGATTTTTTTCACAAAGCAAAACATAAATATTGATGATAAAGACAAAAAAATATATGGATATTATAATAATGTCATTTTGCATGAACATTCCCACGCCCTTGACTATACATATGGGCCGCATAATAGCTCTGACAAAATTTCAATTGGTAAAAAATGGACCGATATGAGTTGGAAGTGGGGGGAAGTCACTAACACATATATTGTCACAAAACCAGATGGATCAAAAGTCGAAGAAGAGCGAACAGAGATGGCCTGGATTCCTGATGATACTAAAGACCAAGGATTTGTGAGGGGATATCAAAGAAGTAGTCCTGCAGAAGATTTTGCAGACTCTGGTGCTCATTATATTATTTCTCCAGACCAACTAAAAAAGATAAGTCCTAAAAAGTATGAGTGGTATAAAAAAGAGTTTTATTCTGAATATGGAACAACTAAAGATGATTTTATATTAGAGCGTTCTAAAGATATTTCAAATAAAATCAGAGAAAACTTATGGGAAACTGTAAAGTCATGTCTAATTGATAAAACGATTGAAACAAAAGAGTCTAATAAAATAAATTTTAAAGAACTCAGTTATATTGAGGAGAAGGCATTAAACTGTCTAGAGTCCAAAATAGAAGAAGAAGTAGAAAAAGAATTATTTTTTCTTAAAAAAGGGCAATATCATGCATGCGATTATTTAAAATCAGATGAAAGTAGAATATTTTTAAATGTAGTAACTCAAGTAAAGCCTTCATTAACTAAACATTTAGAGAAAATAGAAGGCTTTAAGGAAGTACAAAAAGTATGGAGTATCTATAGAGATGAGCTTAAAAACGAATGTGATCCTTCTCATGTCTTCTTAAAAGTACGTAATTTAGCTAATGCTAAAGAAAATTATAATACTGAACTAAATAATTGTATAGATCGTGTACACGCTAAGTATACAACTTATGGAGAACTTTTCTTAGAAGAAAAGCAAGTATATATTGATACTAACCCATATGGGAAAGCGTCTTCA
Source organism: uncultured Bacteriovoracaceae bacterium (assembly GCA_964011245.1). Taxonomy (GTDB): domain Bacteria; phylum Bdellovibrionota; class Bacteriovoracia; order Bacteriovoracales; family Bacteriovoracaceae; genus CAKZJW01. The sequence continues at coordinate 9,718 of CAXGOD010000049.1, forward strand.
GATACGATTTTTGCTTATTCAAAGATGATGAAAGGCTTTGATACATACTTATCTAGAGGAGCAGAGGAATTAGTAGATACATGCTCAACTATAAGAGATGAAGAGTTAAAGACTGATGGACCAGTATTTGGTAATGGTGTATTTGTTAATGATTCAGTCTTAAATTGTATCAATGATC
>CAXGOD010000050.1:0-9784 GCA_964011245.1 uncultured Bacteriovoracaceae bacterium
AAGCACCATCAACACCTAAAACACTATATAAGTTTTTAACTAAATACTTTAACTCAGAAGCTACACCATACTCATCAGAGTATTCAATAAGTAGTTGAGTATCATCAGTTAAAAAATAATTATCGTGGTCAGGATACTGAGGATCTTCTTGATCAAAGGTATGGATATTTACTCGTGACTTTAAATAAAGAAGGAAGTCCTCTTTTTGCACAAACTCCTGAACTAAATCATCATCTTTACACTTACTGTAAACCTCGATCCAATATTCAAAGCTTCCAACATCAACGATGTCTTTTTTCCAAAGATCTAGATCAACTAGGGCCTGTCTTTGTTCTGTAGAGAGTTTATGAATTATATTTGCAACTTGATCTGATGAAGTAGTTAATAACGAAACATACAGTGGTTGAATTGGAATCATAGAAAGATCTGTTCCACTATCAACTAATTTTTCAATATCTTGAAATGTATTATAGGCGCGAGCCTCATATAAGATATTTTGGAGCAAGTTGTTCTTACTATCAGTCATTGTATTGTCCCTTTTTCAAGGACTTATACACAAATCTTTTAAAGGGGGCAAGTTGAATATGGGACTGCGAATTATTCTAGAATTTCAGAAAGAGCTGCTCTTTCCTTGTCACTAAACTGAAAGCCACCTGATTTCATTAAACCCATTAGTTTGGCCCTAGTCTCTTCTTTATTTGGATCATTACTAGCTATATCTGCAAAATTCTCATCACCTTTCTCAAGCCTTTTTTCGGCCTTAGATGTGATCTCAACCTTATCGGCCTTCTTTTCAGGTAAGACCTTATCACCAAACTTCGCCGCTAACTTAGCACGAATAGCTGCTTGTTTTTGCTCAATTCTTGATAATGGTTTCTGACTTGGAGCATCAGTTGCATTCATAATAACCTCTTACTTAAGATTACCATATATGTGGGTGCTGAATAAAAAGGGAAAAAAAGGACTATTGTTGGATCAGTGGAGGTGCTTCTTCCTCCTCTAGCACTGGTTCTTTAACTACATTGATCTGCCATGTATTATTAGAGGCTTCATCATTTTGTAGCTCAATATAGTCAAAACTTGTTTTAGCTAACTTATCGATATCATTACTAACATAAAACTGATTCCCTACTATGCTCATTATATTAAATAGGGCCTGGTGTTTTTGGGTTTCAATTAAATACTTGAGAAACATAAGCGGCATTGGTCCTTGAGCGGAGCCGAGTTTATCAAACTTCTTCATCTGCTCTAGCCCTCTACGGGTAGTATAAACATCAAGATTCTTATCTAAAATTTTCTTAAGCGGGATAGAAAAAAGAAAGTCATACTTAAATCGAAGCATATCGACTTTTACTCGTTCCATATTTAATTGCTGTTGCATCTCTACAGCGACTAAGAAACTTGATTTTTTAGGTGCCGCTTTCTTCTTTTTAACAACTTTTTTCTTCTTAGCTTTTTTCTTTTTCTTAACTATTCTATTAACAAATTCAACTTTATCTTCTTTCTTTTTCTTTAGAACGATTTGTTTTGGTGTCTCTTTCTTTTTAACAATTTTTTCTTCAGTTCGATAAATATCGTCCAGACCTTTATCTGCAAATTGCCTTAAGGTACCTGCAAAGAAAATAGAACCTTGTGGAAATCTTTCTTTATCATAAGACATTTGTTGATAGACGATTGGAAAGATCGTTTTCAAAAGAGGATTTTTAACTTCTTTAGTTCTGTTTTGACGTTTGAATCTTCTTAAACACCCTGCTGCATGGCCTTCTTGGTTAAAAAGAGTAAGTATGTCTGAGTTTGCAAGCAGTGGATAAGCTTCGTTAACTTCACTCATGCCATATAGATTATCTAACTCAGAACATATTTTAATAAACTCTTTGGTGTCTTTCTGACAAGACTTATCTATAATTTTCAGTGCTGTTTTAGTTGTCACGTTTCTATTGCAATATTCATTCTCACAATAAAGCTTTACACGGTAATGAGAAATATCATCATACTTTTTTTTCTTAAAAGCAGTGACCCAATGATTTTTATACTTCTTTATAGAATGAGAAACATCCACGATAGACTGGCGTTCATACTTAGCAATATGCTTTGCACTTTTAACAAATAGCTTCATATCTTTAGACTTAGGCCTGCATTGTTTTAATACTTTTTGCCAATTAACTTTACAGTTATTATCTTTTCCTAATTTCTTACTTGTTAAGCTTTGTAATCTAACCGCCTCATAGATATAGCTTAAAGCTATAACTCTATTAGAGAAGCGTAAGTATTCATACATCTTATTCATTTCCCCCTGAGGACAACTCAATGATGATTGAAGGTTTCTATAAAAGAAAAGTTGGTAATCTTTAAGAGTTGGAGAAATAAGATTGTCGACATACTCTTTTAATATTTTGTTTTCTTCAAACTGAATACTTCCTAAATATGGATCTGCCTGATAATACAAATCTCTTGAGCCATAGAAGTGTTCGAAGTCTTTTTCACCATAGTACGCAGGATTATGAACAGCACTAAATGCCATTGGCGCTAAAGTTAAAAATAAAATAATACTTCTTAAAACCATACTAGTGTTAACCAAGGTATATAAGTAATAATCACTAATGCAATTAGCATTAATATCAAATAGGGTACCGAGGCTTTGTATAAGCTCAGAACCGGTTTTTTAAATCTAAAACTACTAATAAATAAGTTTATCCCAACCGGAGGTGTAATATAACCAATTTCTAAGTTTGTTAGGAAGATAATTGCTAAATGAATTGGATCTACACCAAACTCTTGGGCAACTGGTAAAATCAGTGGAACGACAACGATAATTGCTGAAAAGATATCCATCATCGCCCCTACAATAAGTAGGAAAATATTTAAAAATAATAAGAATACATATTTGTTTGTAATAAACTCTTTCATAGAGCTTAAAATCTGCATTGGAATTTCTTCATCAACAAGATAGTTCGTAAGTCCTAGAGCACAACAAAGGATAAGTAGAATCGCCCCAACTAAAGTCATTGATTCCTTAATGACCTTAGGAACATCCTCTTTTAGAGATAGATCTTTATATAGAAAACAAACTACAATCACAACATACAGGGCGGTTAGAGCTGATGCCTCAGTAGCCGTAATAAATCCCCCGTAAATTCCTCCTAAAACAATAAAAGGAAGTGGGATCTCATAACGAGCAAATTTCATTGCAGCCTTTAGTTCAGAGAATGAAAAAGGCTGACGAACTAAGTTTTTCGTTTTTCTACCACTAAAAATAGAATAGGCCGAAAGTATAATTATTAATAGAAGGCCTGGAATAATCCCGGCAACAAATAGTTTATCAATATCAACCTTAGCAATAATCCCATAAAGAATAATTGGTAAACTTGGAGGGAATAAGAGCCCTAATGAGCCAGAAGTTGTAATAAGTCCTAAAGTAAACTCTTCAGAGTAATTTTCATTTATGAGCATTGGATAAAGTAGTCCACCAAGAGCAATAATTGTTACTCCACTGGCACCAGTAAATGCTGTAAAAAAGGCACATATTACAAGACTTACAATAGCAACCCCACCAGGAAGCCAACCTAAAGCAGCATTCGCCAATCTCAATAACCTCTGTGGAGACTTTGATTCTGCCATCATATAACCAGCAAATGTAAATAGTGGAATCGTTAGTAATGTAGGTGCTCCTGCGGTTCTATAAATCTCAACGGCAACAGCACTCATCTGAATATCAGCAAAATAAAAAGCAGACAATGCAAAAAGAGACATTACAGCAAAGATCGGCCCTCCGATCAACGCATAAATAAATATCCCTAAATAAACTACACTACTCATCTAACTCAACTTTGCTAAATGTTAATAAAAATCTTAGAAGGTATCTTAAAAAGATTAATCCCATCCCTACTGGGATTATTGCTGTTAAAGCCCCAGAATGAATCCCTAAAAAAGCAACTTTACCAAACTCAAGCTCCATCTTTGCAAAGTCTAATCCGGCCTTTGTTAATAAGAAGGTAGCAATCATGGCAACGATATGAACAATCCGATCAATCCATAAAATAAGCTTTTCTTTCTGAAACTTCTCCAAAACCTTACTTATAAGATCAATTCTAATATGATTATCTCTTCCAGTAGCTAAAACCCCACCAAAGAAAGCACTTAGAAAAACTAAATGTCTAACAAGTGGATCAATCCATAGCATGGTTGTATTAAACCAACGTAGAATAATATTAAGCACTGTTAATAGCAGCATCCCAGCAACGCAAATGACGATGCTATAAAAGGATACTTTATCTAGAAGATTATCTAACTTCTTTATCATCTATATGATTCCAACATTTTTATCGCCTTCTCTGAGACAACTTTACCTCTAAGTTTTTCAAGAACTTTTCCTCTAATTTTTTCAGCCTTTGCAATATCAGACTTATCAAACTCAACGAACTTGATTCCCTGCTCTTTTAATGTCTGCAGACCTTGTTCATTATCTGTTACTGCAAAGCCATTAGCTACTTTTACATATTTATTAGCTATCTCTTGAACAATTTTTTTATGGGCAGGTTTAACTTTTTTCCAGCGCTTATTCGATACCAGTAAAGCTCCAATTGAAAAAGCTGTCGGGAAGTTAACTAAATATTTAACCTTACTTTGCCATTGAAGAGCTAAGATTCCAAGAGGTGGAGCGTAAGCGGCATTTATAATTCCAGTTGATAAAGAACTTAAAACGTCAGGAAGAGCTAATGGAACAGATACAAGCTCTAAAGACTCAATCATACTTTTAACAACTTCATCCCCTTCCCAAGACCAGATTTTAATTCCCTTCATTTTCTCAATACTTGCAACTTCCTTAGTAGAGACAACATAAACTTGCCCAACTTCGTAGAAACCTAAAGCAGTAAAGCCTTTAGCAGCTAAGTTTTTTGTAAAGTATGGAGTCATTCCTTTTAGGGCCTTAAGACCTTTTTCTCTGTTATGTAAAAAATTAAATGGAATTTCAATTGCTCTAACATCTCCAAAGATATCACCTAGAGTCTTTCCAGTAAAAACTCCACCGTGAAGCTGACCAACTCTAATTTTTCGAAGAACGTCAGGTTCATCTCCAGCAACTCCACCATAGTAAACTTTAAATTTTACTTTTCCGTCTGTCGCCTTTTTTACTTCTTTGGCCATCTTTTTAATAGTGTTGGCCCAGTTTGTACCTTCCGGAGCAATCGCAGCAATCTTAATTGTTAGAGCCTGAACACTTGTGCTTAATAACAGCAGTAATATTGCCAATTTCATTATTTATCCTTTTTAAAATATTTCTTTTTTATTTTTTTCTATAATTTCAAATCTTTTCTTTGCAATACTATTAAAGAGATTAAACTCAGATTTTTTTAAGTATTTTAGATTTGTTTTTTTTCTTGTCCCCAAATTCAAAGTTCCTTCCCAAAGCATTAACTCTTTCTTTAGAAATTGAGCATGTTCTGCATATAAGACTTCATCCATTGTTGGTATAATATAGTATTGTATAAAACTAACTCTAGCTAATAGATTTAATGGAGCACTATTTATAAACTCTAAAAATAGTTTTTTACCTTTTTGAAGATTCCCACCAAGCATTGCTGGTCTTCCAGCTTCATAAACAGCATAGAATAACTTACAACTTCCAAACTCGAAGTTAGCATCTTTGCCACAAACCCAATCCATTAAAACTTTAATCGTTGGAAGCTTAGAAAGTAATGCGACGTTAGTTCTTTGAAGATTTATTAATCCCCCCCAAGCTTGGGCAAAGTAGAAAGTAGCGATCATATCGTCTTCATCTAATTTATCATCTAAAATCTTTGGAAGTTTTGATTTTGCTTCTCTATCATTTAATTGTGACGCAGAAATCCCTTTTTCTTTCATAAATCGGATTCCATAATCATAGGCCTTTGTGTAATGAATGATGGCCTTCTTCTTTGCTTGAGAAGCATCTTTATCTTGAAGTTGATCATCAAGAGCTTTTGTTTCATAAACCCCAAAACCTAAACCTGCATGTCCTTTAATGAGTAGGGCCATAAGATCTGTATTGTTTTGATCCGCATACCAAAAACCTTCAAGTGTCGTTAAGTTTGCCGGAGCTGCCTTTTTTAAGTTATGCCAATCACCTTCATGGTTAACAACACCACTACCATCTTGCATAATGCCCGTAGTGCTACGGATGGCGGTTGTTTTCACCAAAGAACATGAACTGCCAATTAATGCTGTTAATAGAAATATTACTAGTTTTGTCATTACCACACCGCGCCAGATAAACTGTTGAAATTACATTAAATCTTATCAAATATCGGAAATATTGCCATAATAGGCAAAAGGTATCGGTAAAATTTCCGTGCAATGTGCAAATAAACCTGATTTATGTTAATATTGTTATTAAGTTGAACTTAAGTTTTATGGTCAACATACCGAGTATTTAGTACTCACAAAAACTTAAACAGGAGATGTTTATTGGAAGTTTTTGAGTATGTTTTGAATACTAACCAACAATAACGTTTATTCATAGTTGTGGTTAAGTGCTCTCAAAACGAAAGAAGCGCTTAAACACAAAGGAACTATGATGAAAACGATTTCAGATGAAAAGCTGACTCAGGAAAACGACTCAGCAAACACAACTATCAAAGCAAATGTTATGACCAACAAGCCCCTTAAGAGTTTAAGGCCTATGAAGTCTATGGTTAAGTCATCAAGCTTAAGACCAAAAAGAATTCAGGTTGGAGCTAAGTTAAGACGTAAAGCGATAAAAGCTTAAGACTTTTGGTAGTAAAAACTAAAACTATTTCTTTATTTGGAGAGCTTCTTAGCAAGTTCGTCCATTTTTTGAATACTTTCCTTACGGATAGTTTCTAGATCTTTCAATTGTTGATTGTGCGTCCGTATTAACATCTTTTTTCTAATCTTAAATACTTCATTTAAATAATTCTTTCTAAAATTGACTAGCTCCATTAAACAAAGCTTTTTCTCAGACTTAGATAGTTTTCTTTTTACGACTTCGCTTTCGCCGCTTTCATTTAACTCAATAGATGAGAACACCCCTTTACACTCTTTATCTCTGCGTTGGACATAATAAAGAATCTGCCCATTAAAATTTTGAAGTTTATTCTCAATCTTGTCTGCTGTTAGCGCATTAAAACCTTTAAGCTCTGATAATAACTTTGACTTCGTTATCTCAGATAACTCTTTTTTCACACCAGGTGTTTCTGGTTCATCTACAACTTGAGCAAATGCACACAATGAGAAAAGAAATATAATAAGACTAATTTTCAAACTGCTCTCTCCAATTTGTTTTACCTTCTAAATTCAGAGTAGATTTTAACTCTTTTAAAACAAGATTAACAGGTAATCCAACGACATTAGAGTAACTTCCTTCTACTTTATGAATGAAGCCTAACGCAGCTCCTTGAATCCCATAAGAGCCGGCCTTATCTAATGACTCACCTGTATCTAAGTATAGTTCTAGTAACTCATCATTAATCTCTTCAAAGCTAACTTGTGTTTCATCATAAAAAGTATTCTTTCCATCTAGATGTATTATGCTCACACCTGTTAAAACTCGATGTGTCTTTCCCATCAGCTTCTGTAACATTTGTTTGGCTTCAGCTCTATCCTTTGGTTTTCCCATAACTTGATTTCCAAGAACGACTATCGTATCAGCTCCAATAACAACAGGGTTAGAATAGTCTTCTTTTATAGATTCAAAAACTGATTGTGCTTTTTGGTCAGCTAGATCTTGAACCAAATCAGTGACCTCGGAGACATCAGAAACTTCCTCAATATCACTTGTAATTATTTTAAAAGGTACATAGATCCATTGTAATAGCTCTTTTCTTCTAGGAGACTGCGACCCTAAGATAAGTTGAAACTTATTCTTTTTTTGCATATTTTAAAATCCAAATATAATACTGAAGCTGATTAAGTTCTGGAACAACTGAACGTTTTTTATTGTATAGATTTTTAAGTTTTTTCATATGTTGACTTAAGGCCCTATGATAATAACTACTATCAAAATCTTCGGGCTTTCTATCCTTGAAGACCTTATTCATTGAAGTAATATTCGTTGTCTCAACTCTTCTAGTATATTCTTTTAAGTATTTATAACGTTGATTAAACTCTTTTTCATCTTCATCCCATAATCGATAACCAAAATTAGTTGAAATATGAGAAGCATCATCTCCGTCATATAATAAGTGAGTAAAGTTTTCTCTTATGATAAGTTCACGTGCAAGATGAATGGTTGGAGTTCTTTTAATAAATAGATCAATTGTCTTAAATTGATCTGTAAAATCTTCCTCTTCTATGGACTTACCTACTCTTGGAACTTTATACCAAGTATCTTCTGAAAGAGATTTTTCTTCTCTATTATTATACCCTCTTAAAAATGCTGTCACATTTGATTCTCTTTCATCCGTGCTTTCAAAACCTTCTAATGAAGTTCTATAACGAAATTTTGATTCGCCATTTGTTGCGTAAAAGAGATCAAAATGTGTATTTTCAATAAAATAACTAGAATTTGCTGTTACCATAAAGATTTTTGTATTTTTACTATTAATAACATCTGACTTTTCTACCAGTAACTCATTTAGTTTTTTATACTGAGATACATGACCAGGGTTTTTTCTTGTATGATAAAGAAGTCTTTGATCATGGTCCATTTTGTCGTATTCAAGAATTGAAAAGTATTCTCTATTGGCCTCTTTAAGCATTAATGGATAAAACAAAAGATCTGTTTCAGCTAAGTTTTCTTCTTTATGATGCCCCGACTTTCTAACCTGCCAATGAATATGACCATGATTCAACCTAACAAAGTAAAAATAATCTTTTACGCCGAAGTTGATCTCATTAAATGTTATTGAGCTTTTTGGTGATAATCTAAAAATACTACCATCAGCAAGAGCAACCCAAGCATAGGAATGCTCAGATGTAATAACCTCATCCCCTTCATAAATTCTAGACATGTAATCTGCATTTATGTCACTTCTTCCACGAAAAACATTACACACACCGTAGCATTTGATAACTTTTCCGATTAACTCGACGTGTTGAACCTCTCTTAATTTTATTTTCCAATCTGGTAATTTATCCCTGGCCGCTCTTTGTTCTTTCCACTTATTAAAATCTAGCCACATATAGTGATCTACTTTCCAGTCGATTAAACTTTTACCCTGCCCCTTAAAAATATCTCCATCTACATCTATTTTCGAAGGCTTAACTCCCCAAGAATCTGTGTGCAACATAATTTTTGTGCCAGGCATACCGTGATCACTCATCATATTTTGCTCTTGATCTGTTAAAGAAAAAGCACTTGAGCTAATAAACAAAAGTCCCAGAACAGATAAAAAATTATAGTTTAATAATTTACTCATACTGTCTTTTCGGATTCTTGAGAATAAATGTTTAAACTATTCAAATCATTCAGATTTTGGTAAATTTATGCCCATATAAAGTCCATTTACTTGAGGAGAATACTAGGATGAGTGAGAATCAAGAGAGCTTTTCTTTCGTTGAAACAGAAAAGCGTATTCAAAAATTCTGGGAAGAGAAGAAAATATTTGAAAAAACTTTGGAAAAGACCAAAGATAATGACCCGTATATTTTTTATGATGGGCCTCCATTTGCTACAGGTCTTCCTCACCACGGGCACCTAGTTGCTTCAACTTTAAAAGATATCGTTCCAAGATACTTCACTATGAAGGGACGTTATGTTTCTCGTCGCTGGGGTTGGGATACTCACGGCCTGCCGATCGAGCAACAAATTGATAAGAAGTTTGGGATGAGTGCCAGCGACTATGTT
>CAXGOD010000051.1:0-9776 GCA_964011245.1 uncultured Bacteriovoracaceae bacterium
TTTCGGGAGAAGGTGATGTTGGAAGCCATGGTGGACCTAATGGAGATCTATATGTTCAAATAAGATTAAAAGAACATGAATTCTTTGAAAGAGATGATTTTGATGTTCATTGCAAGGTGCCTATTACTTTTTCTCAAGCGGCCCTTGGTGCAGATGTAGAAGTACCAACTTTAACTGGAAAAGTAGCTCTTTCAATTCCTGCAGGTACTCAATCTGGCAAAAGAATGAGACTAAAAGGAAAAGGAATTCAAAGATTAGGTGGTTATGGTCAAGGTGATCAAATAATCACTGTAGTACTTGAGACTCCTACTAAGTTAAGCCAAGAGCAAAGAGATTTATTTGCTCAATTAGGTGAGCTTGAACATACAAAAACGAACCCAATGTCACGTGGTTTTTTCGAAAAAGTGAAAGATCTATTCCAATAGTAAAATTCTAGTAATTTACCCATGACAAGCGCTCCATAGGAGCGCTACTATATATAAAGAAAATTATATTTTTTGGGAGTGCGTTATGTTACGTGTGAGTCATATAGTAAGTTATATTTTATTAGCTGTTTTTTTAATAGCTTGTTCTGGCGTGAGAATGTTAACTCCAGAAGAAATTTATTCACCTGAGTTCTTAAAAAGAATTAAGGGTATCCAAACGATTTTCAGAGATGGTGATAAAAAAACAGCAATAGAAAAATTGAACTCAATGAATGATATGGAAATATCTGAAGCTGAAGTTGCAAAAAAATATAACTTTCTAGGGATTATTTACTTTTCACAACAAGACTTTGATACAGCAATAGAAAAATTTGAAATGGCGAGAAGTCGTGCAAGGTTAGATATTAATCTAAAGGCACAAGTTTATCTTAACATTGCGAGTAGTTATTATAAAAAAGGTCTTTATGAAAAAGCTTATAGTTATTTAGAACAAGTTGACACAGAGGCTCTTAGAAATAAGGAACCAGAGAAATATTATAAATTAAAGTTAGTATTAGCTCAGCAACTAGAAAAGTCTAAAGATATTGTTAAATCGATTATACCGTTAATTGGTAAAACAAGAATCTTTAAAGAAGTTGAAGATCATCAATATAAAGAATTACTCGTAGATCATTTTCGAAAACTCTCAACAAGTGAAAGAGTGTATTTGCTTGAAGAGTTTGACGACAAGAATAATTTAACAGCTGCATACTTAGCAAAAGAAGAAGCACTACATCGTTACTATATGGGAGATAGGCCAGGAGCTGAAGATGTTCTGAACTGGTTAGGAGACAAGTATGGGAGAAGTGAAGATGTTGCTACTTTTATAAAAGACTTTCAGTTTAGAATTGAAAATTACTCTAAGATTGATGTGGGGGCAATTGGAGTTGTTCTTCCATTGAGTGGCAGTAAAAAAAAGTATGGAAAGCGTGCTTTAGCCGGAATTGATAGTGCTCTTAATTATGGTAATAATAAAGTATTAGCGGCAAAAGTTTATACAAGGGACTCAGAGAACAATCCTTATGTTGCAAGGAAAGTCATTAATGATCTAATACAAAAACATCATGTTTCAATAATTATTGGCGGTCTTTATCCAAACACTGCCAAGGATGAATATTTAGAAGCGAAAAAGTATGGAGTACTATATATTTCACTAGCTCCAGTTAATTTAGATAAAGAAGATAAGAATCATTTGCTTGTTGAAATTCCAGGTTCAGTACAGTCACAGGTAGATAGTATAATTAATGAAGACTTTCTATCTCGTTTTGGAAAAAAAATTGCTGTCATTTATCCAGACTCTGAGGGGGGGCAAGCATATGTAAATGAAATTTGGAGAAAATCAAAACTTGGACTTATTGATATCTCAAGTATTTATAAATACGATAAAAAGAACAGAGATTTTAGAGATCCAGTAAGTAAAGTTCTTGGATTAAAATTTAAAAGAGAAAGAAAAGAAGAGTTTGAGCTTTGGAAAGAGATATATGATGCTAAGAAGAAGGTGAAACGCTCTAGCATTAGACGAATACAAACTTTGAAGCCAGTTGTTGATTTCGACTGGGTTTTTGCACCTGCATATCCACAAGATGCAATTCAAATCATACCAGTGTTTTCATACTTTGATGCTAAGAGATTAAAGTTTGTAGGGGGTCCAAGTTGGATGTCTAGATCTTTAGTTAGGGAGCAAAGAAACCTTGGACAATTATATTTCGTTGGAGATGACCCAAAAGACTTTAGTAAGAAGTTTGCAAAAAGTTTTAAAGAAAGAAATAATAAAAATCCTCGTTTAATTGAAACTCTGGCGTTTGAAGCAATGGATATAAGTCTAAATGTAATTGAGGGAACAAAATTCGAAAAAAGAGAAGAGCTGGAAACAAGACTTATTAATATGAAGCAGCTTAAGGGTGTTACAGGAAGCTGGAATTTAAAAGAGGGTATCTGGCTTAAAAACATGGATTTCTTAAAAATCTATGGAAAGAAAATTAATAAATTTGATGTATCTAAACTTGAAGTTAAAAATACTAATAAGGATGTAGAAAATAAAGAATCTGAAGTTAAAAAATAGATTTTTTACATTTTTAGCAGCAATGCTTTTGTTTAACTCTTGCGGTCTAAGGCAAGACAGTGAGTCCTATGAAAATGTATTATTAGATACATGGAATTTAGCTGAGATAAAATGCTATAATCCAAATTACACATCAGGTAACAGGTTAGAAAGATATGTCATTAGTAATCTGATAACAGTTGAAATGAAATTTACACCTAGAAGCTTTACCTACGCTGTTACTGAGACAGGCAATACTGAAAACTGTATTACTGCTGCAAATGGGGGCTATGGGATTGGATACATTAATGCTAAGGAAGGAAGTGTTCGTTACAAGAATATGAATCTAAATATTGGTTGTGATATTGAAGTTTCTGAGTCAAGTGGTGGAACTCCAGTAACAATTCCATTTGGTTTATCAGCACTAGAAGATGATGCTGATGCTTTGTATTGGACTATTAATACTGAAAGCCAACTTGTTCTACAGGTAAGTACTGGGTTTCAAGGTTCAGACGTAGGAACATTGTGTGGCGAAGAGTGCATTTGTTATGGTATTTTCAGTTCGAAGACTAATTAGGATATTTTAAATAATAAATATCAGAAAAATTTCTACCATATTCATCTAGATCAAGCCCATAACCAACAATAAACTGATCTTCAATTTGCTTACCTATATAATCAGCTTTGATGGGAACAGCCCTTTTATATGGTTTATCAAACAAAGTAATAATCTCTATACTTCTTGGGCTACTTTGAAGAAGTCTATTTTTTAAAAAATGTAGAGCGCGACCAGTGTCAATAATCTCTTCTATAACCAAAACATTCTTGTCTAAAATATTAGTTTGAATATCCTTGTCAATTATAATTGAACCATTGCTCTCTTTGCTTCTACCTACAGCTGAAAGGCTAACAAAATCAATATAGACTTTTACATTTCTGATACTTTTAACAAGGTCAGATAAGAAAATATTACTTCCTTTTAATACGCCAATAAGTACTAACTCTTCACCTTTATATTTTTGATCAATAGTATGGGCCAAGCTCTTTACAATCGTTTGAATTTCTTGTTCCGCAATATATGGAACAAATTGATCGGATACAAAAGTATTTGGAAATTTAGTAAATTCAGTCATGAACTTATTCTACTTGTAAGAATTAAAATGGCCATTAGTTTAATACCCGAGTGTTTTGTTTTTGTTGAGGGTGAGAATAAGTTTACGTCTTGTGCATTGAATAGCTAAGTGTTACATTTTACTATGAAAATACTATTTATTTTAAAGGAAGCAGATAATGTTTAAGAAAGTATTAGATTGGTTCTCTAATGATTTAGCAATTGACCTTGGTACAGCGAACACTCTTGTGTATGCGAAAGATAAAGGAATCATTGTAAATGAACCTTCAGTTGTAGCTGTTCATCAAGGATATAGAGGTGAACAAAAAGTACTAGCTGTTGGTAAAGAAGCAAAAGAAATGCTTGGTAGAACACCCGGTTCAATTAAGGCAATACGCCCAATGAAAGATGGTGTTATCGCAGACTTTGAAGTGACTCAGGCCATGCTTAAATATTTTATTCAAAAATCTATGAATGGTTCTAAAATGGTTAAACCAAGAATCATTATATGTATTCCATTTGGTATTACTCAAGTTGAAAAACGTGCCGTGAAAGAATCTGCTGAGCAAGCAGGTGCCAGAGAAGTTTACTTAATTGAAGAACCAATGGCCGCTGCAATTGGAGCTGGACTTCCAATTACTGAACCTTCTGGGAATATGATCGTTGATATCGGTGGTGGTACAACAGAAGTAGCTGTCATTTCTTTAGGTGGGATTGTATTTTCTAAATCAGTAAGAGTTGCTGGTGATAAGTTTGATGAAGCAATTGTTAATTATATTAAAAAGAAATATTCATTATTAATTGGAGAGAGAACAGCTGAGATGATTAAGATGTCCATCGGTAATGCTTATCCATTTGATGAAGAAGTTAGAACATATGAAGTTAAGGGGCGTGATTTAATTGCAGGAGCACCTAAGACAATTGAAGTTACTTCTGATGAGGTAAGAGAAGCCCTTTCTGATCCTATCGCAGAGGTTATCGAATCAATTAAGACGTCTCTTGAAAAAACTCCGCCAGAATTAGCAGCAGATATTGTTGATAATGGTATTATTTTAGCTGGTGGTGGATCATTGTTAGCAAACTTAGATATTTTAATTAAAGAGAAAACAGGATTACCTGTTTCTTTGGCTGAAGATCCTCTAACCTGTGTTGTTCGTGGATGTGGAACAGCTTTAGAAAATATATCACTCCTAAGACAAGTAACAACTTTATCGTAAGACTATGACAAACAGCAACTCGTCTACATCATTTACTAAGCAAAATGATTCAGAGAAGCAGAGTAGACTTCTAAATATTATGAAGTCCGATGGTGATATTGTTGTCTGGGAGAAAGGGTCTAAGTCGAAAGACACCTTTTCATGTTTTAATTTTGATAAATCAACATTTCTAGTAACATTAAAAACAACTTCTAAAACTAAGTTGAATGGTAAGAATGTACTGTATTCATTTGTTCTAAATGGAGTAAGCTATTTTGGGCAAGGTCAATTTAAGCAACTTGAAACAGGACAATGTACTTTAGATTGTTCAGGTGATCTTTTCAAAAGTGAAAGAAGAGAGTCTTATAGGCTTTTAACCTATCCTCATCATAATGTTTACGTGCAAATCCCTGTAACGGCAGAGCAATTAAAAAAGAGCAATATAGTAGATATAAACACAGGGATGAGTCAGACTGGACTTTTCAATAACTTTCTCGATATTGTGGGGGGAAACCAAAAGGAACAAATGAAGGAAGGTTTCATGAGGTTTAGAGTTCTTGATATCTCTGTTACAGGCCTTGCTTTTCAAATAACAGATCTTGAAAAAAACTATATCGCTGAAAAAAAAGAAATGGCGCCAATTTTTCTAAATTTTAATGGAGATGAGATCAAGATATCTAACTCAGAAATAAGATATGTAATTCCTCTTTTAAAAAGAACTGGCAAAGCTTATAAGGTTGGAGTGAAGTTTAAAGACCTGGATATAAATGAAGATGAGTTTTTAGGTCGTAAAATTAATGAAGCCCTAAGAGATTTTGAGTCAGAATTCGAAGATTTTATCTAGATGCCACTATTTAAATATATTCTCATTTTTATTTTTATTACATCATGCTCCGTGGATGGGATTAAGAAAGATAAGCCCAAGAGCTCTAACACGTTGAACTACTATTTGTTTAAAGATCTTTCTGGTGAATATATTGTTAAAAGAGAAGTTATTCAAAATCAAAAGCAACTCATTGTTAGACAATCTTTATTCCCAGCAGGAAAAGAGAATAATCCATTGGAAAAGACAGTAACTGTTACAAAGTTTGGAACTGTCAAAAATAATGGAAAGAGCTATGTTGCATCCAGACCCTGGGCTTCTCAACACTCTATTTGGTTTGAACAAAAAGAGTTTTTCTCACAAATGAAGCTAAATGTTTCAAAAAAAGGATTTGATGTATATTTGAAAAGTCCTGAAGAAAAATGGAAGGGAAAAAGATTTGTGAAATTACCAAGGGGACTTAAGTTCTGTTGGTTTTCTCAGGTTATGGATTGTATAAATAAAATCGTAAAACTTGATAAAAAAAGTACAAAACCAACTTCTTTTTATATTGTATGGGATGGTTTTCCATACCATAGTGAACAACTTCAAAAATTATCTGGTAACGCATATTCATTAGCTAGTGTATATTATGATGGTGAGTTTGATAAAACACACCGTTTTGCGGTAAGTGTAGAGAACCAGATCATTTTTTACCACTTTAATTATGATCTAGAATTTGAAAGAATGTTTTGGGTAACTCAAGCGATAACAATGTTAAAAAATTAAGTAGAGGTAGTACGTGAAGCCAAATGAATTAGGACAACTTTTTATAACAGGAATTTCGGGGTTAAGTTTAACAGATGATGAAAAATCATTTATTGAAGAAAATAATATTGGTGGAGTCATTCTCTTTAAGCATAATTATAAAGACCCTGCTCAATTGGCTGAACTTGTGAATGAGATTCAAAAGTTAAGAGATGAATACCCTCTTTTTATATCGGTTGATCAGGAAGGTGGTAGAGTTAAAAGATTTCAAACACATTTTACTCAATTTCCATCTATGTTAGAGATCGGAAAGCTTGATTCACCTAAGCTAACTTTTGATGTACATAAAACTATGGCAGATGAATTAAGCCTCTGTGGTGTTAATTTAAATTTTTCTCCTGTTTGTGATATTTGGACAAATCCTAACAACAAAGTAATTGGAGATAGAGCCTTTGGTGATAATGTAGAAGAAGTTGAAAAACATGTAAGTGCTGCTATTAGAGGATTACATACTGGAAATGTACTCGCGTGTGCAAAACACTTTCCTGGTCATGGTAATACAACAAAAGATTCTCACTTTGATCTTCCATATGTAACAAAAAGTATGGATGAATTAAAAGAGTTAGAACTTTCACCATTTGTTAAGGCCTCTAAATCTAGGGTAGAGTTTATGATGATGGCCCATTTAGTAGTTGATGCTATTGATAAGGATAATCCTTGTTCAATGAGTGAGAAGGCATATGATTTTTTGCGTGATTATTTAAAATATAAAAAGTTAATTATTACTGATGATATGGAAATGCACTCAATCACGGATCATTTTACTGCAGAAAAGGCACCAGTTATTGCCATAAATGCAGGAGCAGACATTCTTTGTTATAGAAGTATGGAGGCAACAAAGTTGGCCTTTGAAGCTGTGAAAGTGGCTGTTCGCGTTCAAGAAATCAAAAAAGAAAAGCTAGATGAAAAACTCAAAAGAATTGAGAAGTGTAAAAAAACATATTTCTCAGAATACAAACCAATCTATATTCCCGACATAGTAAAAGGGATTACTGCTGAAGGTCATAAAGCAATACTTGACGAAATTGCGCAAAAATCATCTCAGAAGTGATCATATTTACCTAGTTTTCGCATATCTGAAAACCACGCAAACATTTGATATTATAGAAGTAGCCTTTTAATGCGTGGAGAGTCGTAATGCAACTGATTGTTTTCAGGATCTTCATTTTTGTTTTTGGAGTATTTATATTCCAAGCTAATTCGTATGCGAAGTGTTCGAAGAATTACGATAGGATTGATTCCCGTTGTATACGAAAAATAGCGGCAAAAAAGAAGTTTAAAAAAATTAAATTTGTAATCCCTAAGAAGGGAGAAAAAATAAAAGACTTCACTTTCTTTTATATGACAGAGAACCGTCATTACGGGAAGTTTACCGTTCGAAGCTCTTACCTTTCGAAAAAAGAATGTAGTGTCTTCCTTGAAGCTACAACATATATCGGTAATAAAATTTATAACCCTTCAGCAACTTTTACAATTAAAAGAGAATACAATGCATGGGATACAGATCGTGCAGGATTTGATGAAACAAGTGGGAATGATTTCTTTCTTACAAAAGAAAATGGAAAGTGTATTTTCAGCAGTAACCAGGCAATGGGTATTAAATATGGAAAAACCGCCGAAGAAAGTTTATTTACGGGGAGTGAGTTACTTTTAAACACAGCTTTTTTCTTAATAGGTCTTGCTGTTTTCCTTGTGGCAAGAGCAGTTTTTAGAGAAGAAGATAAGTTTAAAGCTCAAGAGACTCTTGAAGATGCAGAGGAAGATCAAGATAAGCGTAATGAGCCAAGTGACTTTATTTTAAAATATTCAAGACCCTTTTTTAAACGTTACTTTACCCCAATAGTCCAGGGTATGAAAAATAAGAAAAAACTTAGAGATAAGTATAAAAGAAAGTTAGCTTCTTCTGGTATGACCAAACATATTAGTCCAGAAGACTTTTTTGCATTTAAGCTTTTCTTAATTATTGGATTTCCAATTGTCTTTATTATTTTAAGACAGTTTTTAGAAGAAACTTGGCCTATGGCCGCAATTCCTGCTCTTGCTGGGATCGGTTTTATTTATCCAGATATATGGGTAAATGGAAAAATAGATAGAAGAAGAAAAGAAATAATTAAAAATATGCCATTTGTTGTTGATATGCTCGCTCTTTCAGTAGAGGCCGGACTAGATTTTATGGCAGCTATGCAAAAAGTTATTGAAAAAGCACCTCCTTCTTCATTAACAGATGAGTTTGAAATAATGATTAAGGAAACTAAAGTTGGTGCAAGTAGGGCTGAAGGTCTTCGTCAGTTATCATGGAGAGCTGACTCTTTACCAATTTCTTCATTCTGTGCAACCTTGATTGCAGCAGATGCTGTTGGTGCATCTATTGGACCAATTTTGAAGACACTCGCTGCAGAGTTAAGACAGAAGAAGTCTGCTGAGGCTGAAAAAGCAGGTGCAACTGCAGCAACAAAAATTCTATTTCCAATGATGTTTTTAATTATGCCTTCGGTATTTATTATAATTGCTGCACCTATTGTCCTTCAGTTTATGGAGGGTAACTAATGAGAGTTGTTCATAAAAAGACTGATTTTGTTCTAGGTGAAGATGTTAGATATGCAAATTCATTTAGAGAAAGACTTTTGGGATTAATGTTCTCAAAAGAAATGATAGGGGATGGATTATTATTAGAACCTTGTACCTCAATTCATAATTGTTTTGTGAGGTTCCCAATAGATGTGATTTTTATGGACAGAGATAATAAAGTGGTAAAAGTTTTAAGACATTTCAAACCATGGCGTTTTAGTTGGATCTATCTGGGGGCAAGAAGGGCCCTGGAGCTTCCAGCAGGTAAAGTTCCTGATGAAATTTCAAAGGGAGATCAATTGGAGGTCATGGGTGTATAAGTTAGTAGCCGTTGGTGGAAAGCTAAGAGGCCAAGAAATTATTTTAAATGAAGGTGAGAACTCTATAGGTAGAGCTGCTGATTGTGATCATCCTTTAAGTGTAAATGGCGTTTCAAAAAAACATATGTCTATTACAGTAAATGGAGACACATGTTATGTGGAGGACTTAGGGTCTTCTAATGGTACTTTTGTAAATGGAAAGCTTGTAAGAAAGGCAACTGTTAAAAACAAAGATAAAATTGCAATTCCAAATGTGATCTTTCAGGTTGTGTTTGTTGAAGAGAAAAAAGTAATAGTTAAGAAAAAAGTTGCTAAGGCAGCAGATGAAGATAGCGATGCTTATTCAGACTCAGAAGCAATGCCAAAAGACTTACCTGGCAAACTTAAATATTTATTTAAACACAAGATTATGTCTGTTATATATAGTTTTAATGAACAATATGAGT
>CAXGOD010000052.1:0-9654 GCA_964011245.1 uncultured Bacteriovoracaceae bacterium
CAGATAATGATAGAGTGGCCCCTAAACGTTGTCTTTCTTCGTGATAGGTAAAGTAGTAGTCTTTGAAGTTTTTATTTGTACTTGGTCTTACAATCTCAATTTTTTCTTTTAAATGAGATAAATTTAATTTTTCCATCTTCTGGTGAATAACTTCGTCATTACCAATTAGTATCGGATCAATCTTTCCTTCTTCAGCAAGAATATTAACAGCTTGAAGAATACGCATATTAGAACCTTCAGCAAATACAACTTTTTTCTTTTCCTTCTTGCTTAGTCTAGATCTAATCGAGCGCATAAAAGCATCTGCTTGACCCATTCTTGCTTCCAGCTCAAGAGCGTATTGATTGAAGTCTGTAATTTCTAGTCTTGCTACTCCTGAATCAACACCTGCTTTTGCAACAGCTGGTGAAACACGAGTTAAAACTCTTTTATCAAATGGCTTTGGGATTAAGTAATTTTTTCCAAAAGAAAAATCCTCTCCGTCATAAGCACTTTTAACGTCTTCGGGAACTTCTTCTTTGGCCAAGTTTGCAAGAGCGTAAACAGCAGCAAGTTTCATTTCTTCATTAATCTTTTTAGCTCGTATATCTAAAGCTCCTCTAAAGATAAAAGGGAAACCTAAGACATTGTTTACTTGGTTAGGGTAGTCTGATCGTCCTGTGGCCATAATGGCATCATCACGAACTTCTGCGACCTCTTCAGGAAGAATTTCTGGATCAGGGTTTGCCATGGCAAAAATGATAGGCTCTTTGGCCATCGACTTAACCATGTCTTTTGAGATTACACCTTTTGCTGAACATCCCATAAAAGCGTCAGCATCTTTCATGGCATCACCAATTGTTCTACAATCCGTTTCAACTGCAAAGTCTTCCTTATATGGATTCATTCCTTCTTTTCTTCCCTTATAGATAACACCTTTAGAATCACACATAAGGAGATTTTTAGGATTCACTCCAACTTTAAAGAAAAGTTTCGCAATGGCCATAGCTGCTGCTCCAGCTCCACTAAAAACAACTTTTATATCTTTAATATTTTTTTTGCTTACTTCGATCGCATTTACAAAACCTGCTGTAGCGATAATTGCTGTTCCATGTTGGTCATCATGAAAGACAGGGATGTCTAATTCTTGTAGCTGTTTTTCAACTTCAAAACATTCTGGTGCTTTTATATCCTCTAAGTTTATTCCTCCAAAAGTTGGGGCTATAGATTTAACTGTCGCCACCATTTCCTCAACTGTTTTACAGTCCATTTCTATATCGAAGACATCAATATCAGCAAATCTTTTAAACAAGACTCCTTTACCTTCCATAACAGGTTTACCAGCAAGAGCACCAATATTTCCTAAACCTAAAACGGCACTTCCGTTAGAGATAACTCCGACAAGGTTTCCTTTCGAAGTATACTTATAAGCATCTTCTGGATTGTTTGCAATTTCTAAACATGGTTCAGCAACACCTGGAGAGTAGGCCAATGCTAAATCTCTAGATGTAACTGTTGGTTTAGTTGGGACAACTTCTATCTTTCCAGCTCTTCCACTAGAATGGTAATCCAACGCTTGTTGTTTCTTTTGATCTTCCACTATTTTTCCTTTTATTTAATTTGTCATATCTTAACAGATTGCGAAGTGTCATTTCCTTAACAAAACACAATTTTTATCGAAAAAAGTAGTTTACTCCATTTTTTCTGTGAGTCCATATGTTATCATGATCAAATGTTAATATTACGAGGTAAAAATGGATATAATCTCAAGAATTTTTAAAAAGAAATATAGTCAAGAAAACCCTAGAGTTAAGATTCAAAAATTTCATAAGATAATGATCATAATAGAAGAGGAAGAGTACGAAGTTTATAATGTTTCACTTGGTGGCATTGGCTTTGTGGTAGATCAAGCTAAATTTAAACAGGATGAAACTTATAACGCAGTAGTTAAAATCTTAGATCAAGTCTGTGATATTCAAATCAAAGTTAGACATCATACAAAAGAGTTAGTTGGTTGCTCAGTTGAAGGTTCTTGTGAGGTTTATCAAGATTTTGTAAGAGAATACTTTAATAGTGAACTCGAAGCTTTAAAACTTAGAAAAATTGATCGTGATAAGATGAATGATGATGAAAATGGTGAACCTCATTGGTTTTATGGTGATTACAACCATGAGATATATTTTACAACTTCAGGTGATGATATAACGACCTTACAAATTAACTACCATGGCTATATGTTTGTCTATGATCAAGGAAAGTCTCATACTGGTATTGTTTCTGAAGAGAATAAGGGCGCTTTATCCCATAAAACTGCAAACTTAATAGAACCTTCAAGTAAGCTTCCCAAAGATATTATGGAATTTATGTATAGGTTTGTAGAATCTGTTGAGGATTTAGAACCAGTATTAAAGAAACAGATGATGGGGATTATGAAAGGACGTTTTGGGATTGACTGGAAGTCATGATACAAGCGTCTGGTCTAACCAAAGAGTTCGCTTCTCGCGTTCTATTTCAAGATATTACATTCAGTATTAATAAAAATGAAAGAGTTGGTCTTGTCGGCCGAAATGGCACAGGAAAGTCAACCCTATTCAAAATGCTGACCAATGATCTGGATTGTGACGCCGGTGAGATAAGTATTCCCAAGAATTATTCAATAGAAATGCTAAAGCAACATATAGACTTTTCAAAAAATACTGTTCTGGCTGAATGTATGCAAGTACTACCTAAAGAGAATGAGCATGACTTTTACTTAGCAGAAAAAATTCTTTTTGGGTTGGGTTTTTCAAAAGAAGATTTACACTCTGATCCTTTGAGCTTTTCAGGTGGATATCAAATAAGAATCACATTAACAAAATGTTTATTAAAAGCTCCTGATATGCTTCTTTTAGATGAGCCAACAAACTATTTAGATATTGTAAGTATGCGTTGGCTTGAAAGGTTTTTGAGAAGGTATCCTGGGGAGATTGTCCTTATTACCCACGATAGGGAGTTTATGGATAATGTTTGTACTCATACTATGGGTATACATCGTCAAAAACTAGTTAAAGTAAAAGGTAATTATAAGCAATACAGAACTAAAGTTGATGAAGAAGAAGTTTTATTTGAAAACACTCGCTTAAATCAGGAAAAGAAGAAAAAAGAAATTGAGGCCTTTGTAACAAAGTTTAAGGCCAAGGCAAGTAAGGCATCTCAAGCACAATCTCGTCAGAAAATGTTAGATAAAATGGAAGAGTTTGATCGGCTTGAAAATATTGGGTCGATTCGTTTTTCTTTTAACTATAAAGAGTTTCCAACGAAAGCGATTTCTCAAGTAGAGAACCTATCATTTGGATATGATGACAATATGCTTTTTAAAGATTTAAGTTTTTATATTAATAAAGGTGAAAAAATAGCTATTATCGGTAAGAACGGTAAGGGAAAATCTACTTTATTAAATCTTATCGGAGAGCAACTGGAGCCTAATGAAGGCTCAATTAGTAAACATAATGCAACGGCCATTGGGCATTTCGGGCAAACTCATATTAATACTCTTCATGTGAACAATACAATAGAGCAAGAAATCATTAGTACCAATGCGAAACTTACCAAAACAAATATAAGAAATATTTGTGGTTCAATGATGTTTAGTGGTGAAGATGCTGAAAAAAAAA
Organism: uncultured Bacteriovoracaceae bacterium; assembly: GCA_964011245.1. Taxonomy (GTDB): domain Bacteria; phylum Bdellovibrionota; class Bacteriovoracia; order Bacteriovoracales; family Bacteriovoracaceae; genus CAKZJW01. The sequence goes on from CAXGOD010000052.1 coordinate 3,633, forward strand.
TATCTGTTTTATCCGGTGGAGAAAAAAGTAGAGTTTTACTAGGACAAATCTTGGCCAAAGAAACAAATCTTTTATTACTAGATGAGCCGACTAACCACCTTGATCAAGAATCTATTGAGATTCTTATTGATGAGTTAAAGAGCTTTAAAGGTGCTGTCGTTATCGTTACTCATAATGAAAGGATATTAAAAAGACTCGCTTCAAAATTTATTGTTTTTCATCATAATAAGTGTGAAGAGTTTCTGGGATCCTATGATGACTTCCTTGCTAAAGTGGGGTGGGAAGAGGAGATCGAAGATCAGAAGACCCCTGTTATCGAAAATAAATTAACTCATAAAGAATATAAACTCAGACGTTCTGACCTTATAAAAGAGAGATCAAAGGAAACAAAATCTCTTAAGGCAAAAATAGATTCTTTAGAAGAAGAGATAACCAAATTAGAAGCAATCGTTGAGTCAGCAAATGAAAGTTTAATAAAGGCTTCTGAGTCTGATGACGGGGAAGCTATTCAGAAATACTCTATCGAACTTGGAAAAGCAGAAAAAGAAATTGAAGACAAATTTGAGTTATTAGAAACAGTAACAGATGAGTTATCAGAAAAAGAAGGTTTTTTTGAAACACAATTAGCTGAACTGGAAAAGCAGAAATAAAAAAGCCTCCAGCTGGAGGCCTATAGCTTATTCCATAGAAGCTGGAATTTTATATATTTCATCTAAAGTTCTCTGTAGCAGATCATTTGCCCAATTTAATCTTCTGTAATCACAGTTTGGATTTCGATATGGATTACATCTATTGGCTTCAAGTGTATTCATGATTTGACCATCTAGAAGAAAAACAACAGCTGGAAGAGCAGTTATATTATAGTTTTGGTGAGTGTAAGTTGACTCTGTATCCATATTAATAATTTGGATATTATTATTTCTAGCAAAGATATTTGGAGCTAGAGAATTTAACTTCATCTCAAATGGAAAACAATCCATCATGCTATCACTTATAGAACAATAACCTCGATTAAAGACAACAATAGACCAGCCTTCATTATCTAAAACAGCTTCTTGGAAATCGAAGTCATCAACTCTTTTAAAGTTATCGAATTTGTACTCATCATTCCAAGCAAAAGAGCTTAAAGAAAAACTTAAAGTTAAAAGTAGTAGTAACGTTTTCATTAATTATCCTATTAGTTTCTTCTAAACATTCCAAGTATTCCACGGCGCCTTCTCGGTGTCGTTTCATTTTGCTGCTCAACCTTTTTTTCAACGACAACTTTAACAGCTTCATAAGCATTAGGGATTCCCCCAAATATTGAAAGTTGCGAGAAAAGTACTTTACCCACTCTAGATTTGTAAACATAAAGTTTTGGGTATCTATTCGTTGTATTAACGATGACATCCTTTAGCTCTGCTGCTGTAAGTTTGTCATTATATGAAAGCACTAATGCAGCGACACCAGCCACAACAGGTGACGCCATACTGGTTCCTGAAGCGAAGTCGTATTCGTTACCTGGGATAGTTGAGTTAATATTACTACCAGGAGCGAAAATATCTACTGTCTTTTTACCAAAATTGGAAAATCCAGCAACCATTGATGAGCCTTTTTTTAAACTTGTAGCTCCAATTTCTAACCAGTTTTTTGCATCATCTCCGTATAACTCTCTATTAGGAAAGCTATCTTCTTTATCATTGTTAGCGTAACTATTTCCAGCTGCATGGACTAATAGAACACCTTTTGATTCAGCATACCTAACAGCAGCATTCACTGCTTTTTTGTAAGGCGAATAGCTTTTACCAAAACTCATATTGATAATTCTTGCTCCGTTGTCGACTGCATAACGAATTGAGTTTGCAACATCTTTATCTCTCTCATCTCCATCTGGTACACAACGGATTGCCATGATCTTAACTTTTTCTGCAACACCTTTGATTCCAACATCATTATTTCTATTTGCTGCGATAATTCCTGCGACATGTGTTCCATGAAATGAATCGGGGCCAATAACGTCATTGTTTCCGTAAATTGACTCAAATGGATCTGCATAGTTATCACCAACAATTTGAGATCGAAGATCACTTTTTGGATTATAGTAAACATTAGCAATAGTATTGTAGTGATTAAGTTCAGCAGTAATATAATCTAGTGATAGTGCTCTATCTAGTAGATCGATCATATTCTTTTTTGCTAAAGCCAGAGTCTCTGTATCCGCAATTAAAGCATCAACAGCTTCGTAAGTAATCTCAGTAAGTCCACCTTCTTCTTTTATAACTTTTTCGCTGGCCTTATAAAGAGTTAGGTTATCTTGGTAGTAGTTAACGTTATCAAGAGCATCTGTTCTACTTTCTTGTACTTCTTGTTTAACCTTTTTAAGAAGTTCTGTTTGCGATTTTTTTAAAGTGGCACCTTGAGCTTCAAGTTCTTTTTTTAGCTTTAAAAGTCTGGCATATTCTCTTGTTACTTCAAGAGTATCTGAGCTTATTTGCTTTGATTGATCTCCTTGAATTAACTCTAGTTTGTTTAAGTTATTGGCAGCAACTATTTCTGCCATGCCATCTTTACCACCTATAAAGTTCCAACCAAAGACATCATCTATATAGCCATTATTATCGTCATCAATTCCATTTCCAGCGATTTCGTCATCATTGATCCAAATTTTTCCTTGAAGGTCTTCATGGTTAACATCAACGCCGCTATCAATAACAGCGACAATAATATCTTCTTTTACAGTAGGCTGGCCTAGTTCAGAGTAAACTCTATTAGTAGATACGCCTTGAATTTCATCCAGTTCTGGATCTAAGTTAAACCAGTTCTCGGGAGCAGAGAATGACTCATGAGTTGCTTCAAGGATAGTTCCTTTTGCGTTGATTTTCATTCGTCTAAGTTTTAATTGATAACTTTTGGCCTTTAATTTTATAGAAATTTTTTCTTGAGCATAAGGTGATAGCCCATATGCATTACTCATTAAGATGGGAGCAATTAAGATTAAACTTTTAATAGGTCCTTTTAACTTCATTATAATCCCCTGATTATCGCAAATTGTGTGCCGGGAAAATAACACGGTGTTTCAATTAAGGGTAGTGATTTGAAAAAATTATAGGAATAATAGAGAGCTAAGGTCTTGATATCTGGATAGTAAATCAGCCTGAACACCTGTGTTATCTAGTATATAGTCAGCTTTTTCTTTTTTGAGTTCAATATCCATTTGTTGGCTTAATATCTTCTGAGCGAGCTCTTCAGTGATTTTGTCTCGCTTTATAACTCTATTAAATTGGGTATTTCTGTCAGCGTAAACGGTGATGGTGCAATCAAGTTTTGTTTCTAGTTTGTTTTCAAAGAGAAGAGGAACGTCGTAAATTACTACTTGTGTGTTCGGTGATTGCTCAAGTTCTTTTTTAAAGAATTCAGGAAGTTTATGATACAGAAAGCTAACTACCTGATCTTTAATTGATTCATCATTAAAAAATAACTCTCTTAAGCTTTTAAAATTAATAGTATTATTTTCTAGCACACTTGGTGCCAGTGTATTAACTAAGTCCTTAGTTTCTTGATCTTGATAGATATCATGGATAAGTTTATCTGCGTCAATTACAGTTGCTCCGGAGTCTTTAAACATCGAAGCTACAGTTGATTTTCCGCATGCAATGCCACCTGTCAAACCAAATATAGGTACGTCTAACTCATAGAGTCTTTCATTTTTATTGAGTTTTATCAGTGATGGTTTAGGCTTTAAAGTCTGCATATCTAATTGTATGCTAAACTCGCAAATATTAGAATTTTAAAATTCAAAGAGGGTAAATATGAAAGGGCATAAGTACGTATCGAATCCTGTTGATGAAAATGGTTATGTTCAATGGAATGAAACAGAAAACGACACTTGGGCTAAATTAGTTGCTAGGCAGACAGAAGTTATTAAAGGGCGAGCTAGTGATGAATTTATGAAAGGTCTAGAGATTTTAGACTTTCCTAAAGATAGAGTTCCTCAAATACCAGATTTAAATAAAAAATTAGATGAATTTACAGGCTGGGGAGTTGAGCCTGTACCAGCACTTATTCAACCAAAAGAGTTTTTTAGTCTTTTGGCGAATAAAAGATTTCCAGCTGCAACATTTATTAGAATTCCTGAAGAAATGGATTATCTCCAAGAACCAGATATTTTTCATGAACTTTATGGGCATACTCCACTTTTAACAAATAAGGCTTATGCAAAATATATGCAAAAGTTTGGTGAGCTTGCACTTAAGGCAGATCCAAAAGATAGAAGAAGATTATTCCGTTTATTTTGGTTCACAATTGAGTTTGGCCTAGTGAAAACTGCTAAAGGACTAAAAGCATACGGTGGTGGTATTCTATCTTCAATTGGCGAAACACAATTCTGTTTAACGGATGATAATGAAAAAATGGAATTTAATACGTTAAATGTTTTAAGAACTCCATATAGAATTGATATTATGCAGCCTTTATATTTTGTTATTGATAAATTTGATGATTTATTTTCTATTCTTGATCAAGATATTTTAGCTCTTCTAGAAGAGTCGAAAGAACTTGGAGACTTTGAGCCAAAGTATCCACTGAAGAAACCACAAAGTCCGGATGAAGAGAAAGATGATCTTGAAAGTCCAATGAGTTCAATGGGGTGTTAATATGGAATCTAACTTAAAAGAATTAGCTGATGGTTGGAATGTAATTGATGGTAAAAAACTTCAAAAGAAGTTTGAGTACAAAGGCTTTTTAAAGACGATGTCTTTTGTAAATGCCGTTGCCTGGGAAGCTAACCGCTTAATGCATCACCCAGATATGGAAGTCACATTCAATACATGCACAATAAATATTACGACACATGATGAAGGGAATACCTTAACTGAAAAGGACTTTTCTTTAGCCAAAGCTATTGATTCTCTTTTCTAAGTTGTTGAATTTATGAAGGCTTATCTTTTTAAAGTAACCTTTTCATGAGTTTGTACGTTATATAGTTAATGAGTGAGATAAATTAGTTGAAGATTTAAAAGAAGGTAACGAATCAGCATTTGCTGAGATTTATAGCCTTTACGAGAAGCCTCTCTACAATCATCTTTTAAAAATGACAGGTTCAAGTCAAAAAGCCGAAGAGATCTTTCAAGATGTCATGCTCACCATGATTAAAAAAGTTGATCATTATACTTATCGTTCAGATCTTAAAAATATTTTTAAAGCCTGGTTGTTTAGAATTGCTACGAACTTGGCCATCGATGAAATAAGAAAAAATAAAAAGCTAAGTTTTACTCAAGATAATCCTGAGGTTGCAGTTGAATCTAATGAAGTTGAAACTGAAGACTTTAAAGAAAGACTCAATATTCTCATAATGAAATTGCCTATAATTCAAAGAACATTTTTAAACTTAAAGGTGAATGAAGATCTAAGCCACTTAGAAATAGCAGCTGTATGCGGTTGTAATGTCAATTCAGTTAAACAAGGACTTTTTAGAGCAAGAAGAACATTAAAGGGACTATTAATAAATGAAGGAATTGGGTTATGAAACATCCAAACTACAAAATTTTACAAGACTACTTTGAAAGTGAATCAAGTGAAGAAGTAAGTTCAAAAATCAAATCACATATTGAAAATTGTGATAAATGCTCACTTGTCTTAGCTGAAATTGCCAAGGTCGATGTTCTTTTCTCTGCACAAGAGCAAGAACAAGTACGAGTGAAAATCAAGGATGAAGTCTTCACTAAAGCTCAGTTATTACTTATGCAAAAAAGAGATTCCCTTCAAGTAAGCTCTGACAAAAAAGAAAGACGTAAAGAGAAGGTGTCAGAAGCTATATCAATCTTAGAAAGTTTAAAACAAGGAGCATTCGCTGAGTTTAAAATCCCTGTTCTTCAAACAGCGGCAATAAGTCTTTTCTTAGTCGTATTAACTAAAGTAGCTACAACAGAAACATATATTGAATATAAGCAGATCATAAGTGATGACGTGCAAGTCATTAGTTCTGAGTTATTAGGAGAAGATAATGAAATTTATTAGTTTATTAATGTTTTTACCACTATGGGCA
>CAXGOD010000053.1:0-9597 GCA_964011245.1 uncultured Bacteriovoracaceae bacterium
ACCGCCGCTGTCTCCAGTAGTATTCCCACCACCGTTGTCTCCAGTAGTCGTCCCACTGCCATTGTCGCCGTTGGTTTGAGTAGTAACATCTCCACCGCCACCAGAACTTGTTGTTGTCTTTTGATCGATACAACCAGTCATGATTAGAGATAAGGTTAGCAGTGTAATAAAATAAATCTTTTTCATAATTAAACCCGTGGTTTACTAATATCCTAATATTCTATTCGGGGAAATTAAACATAATCTTAAGTATATCTAGGGTTTTGGGCAAAAAACCGGCAAATTAATTCAAGTAATATAACTGCAAGTTATTGAAAAGTCGAAAGGAGGGGTTCTTGCCTTGCTATTGAGAGTCAAATATTGCTAAAATTTTAATGTATGAAGAAAGCACAACTACAGACTCTAGTAAATTCACTTATCCCAAAATTCTATTCTTTTGCTTTTGCATTAGTTCCAGATGAGTTACAAGCCGAGCAAATGGTGATTGATGCCTATGCTGTATTTGTAGTGCGTGAGAAGAATTTCATTTCAAAGTTTAAATATACTGATGATAAGAAAGAGAAGTCGATTTTTAAAAAGTACATCATGTCTCATATGATCAATGAAATCTACAAGATGGGTGTGAAGAGGTCATCTCAACTTCGGATTCTTGGAAGTAGAGATCATGGCCAATTCGAATCGTTCTATAATCTAAAAACAAATCAAAGAGCGGTTCTCTTTCTTAAAGAATCATTCAATTACAGTATTGAAACTATTCAGGATACCCTAAGGCTTGAGAAATATCAGGTCATAGAGACTCTCTATAATGGGCGTCAATCAATCCTTGCGGTAAACGATTTGCCAGAAAATAATTCAAGAGGTTTTAAAAGTGTTTAATGAAGTAGAGGATCTTAATCCTAAAAGAGAAAGAATAATTAAAGATGGAAGATACCTTTCTCGTGGTTTAGTGAATGCATACTTGGATGAAAGGTTAAAGCCTGCTCAGAAGAAAAAGTTTGAGGCACTTGTTGGAGACCTGGAAGAGCTTAAAGAAGAACTTCGTGTAAAGTCTGAAACTAAAGAGTTTATTGCAGAATTAATTCCTCATCCACAAATTTCAAAATCGAGCACTAATAATTTAAAAGTTGAATTAGCAGATATCACAGAGACTGTAATTGGTGATGATAAACTTAGTGTTTCTGAAAAACTTGTAAAATTTTTAGATAAAACAATTCTAGAATTCTAGCCATTACCGTTTATAGATAACGAATAAAAAACCGTAAACTGATCATCTTTAAGAATCTTGTCTGGAGGGTTAGGGATAGAATTCATCTCTTTAAGAACATCAACAAAAAAGTCTTGAAGCTTATTAACATTGGTCCACTTTAAAATATTAATTTTGACGATGTTTCCATCTTTATCATAAATTACTCTGCCTATCATTTTCTGTTTCTTATTAGTTAGAGGAAATTTTAAGTGAGGATTCTTTAATTCAAATTCATTTAGTTTCTTGTAGAATGAGTTTATATAGTTCATTGCTGTTCTTTTTTGAAAACTGTAAAAAACTAGCTCATGTTTATTGAGTTCATCTTCTTTGACGCCTTTGGGAACTTCAAGTTTTACCATAGTGTCAGACGTACCAAGAGCATCCATGAACTGTCGGGAGTTCACTGCATTTGGTGTACCTCTAAGAAGTCCTGTAATACTCTTTTTATTAAGGCTTAATGCTCTGATGGCCTTAGGTCTTACTAAGTTCTTTTGAGAAATGCCTTTTTTGTTCATCTTAATCGAAGTTGTACTCTGACTCTTGTTAAAGACAGGAGCAAGTTGTTTAGCTGTTAATTGCTTTTTACTCTGTGAAGCTTTCTTCTTTTCTTTTACAAAAATTTGTTTTGAGTTAAGTTTAGAATCTTTTTCACCAACAGTTCGCATTGAATGAACTTTAAACTTACTAATGTTTTTCTTATTAAAAATCTTGTAGTCGAAAATATTTGGGAGTTTTGCAGGCAATATTAATACAAGTAAATGTATGCAAATACTGATCGCAACAAAGCTTTTAATATTATTTAGTCTGACTCTTGTACTCAATCAATTCTCCTCAAGCCTAAGGCTATATAATATTATAGAGCAAGACAAGCTATCAAGGTTTGATTGAAGGTCCATTTTGTAAAAAATACAAACGGGTAAGTGGGATAAGTACCTGAATATACATAGACAGAAATTACCATCCTTGACTTATATCGCATGGTATTGAGACAATAGCAGCGGGCGTATGGTGCGCCTTATGTCCGTCCAGTAAAGACTAAAAATGGATTTTTAGTAGAGGGTTTATGAAGAATCTTAACTTTTCAATGAAAACAATGGCCATCGCCGGAGCGGCGTTTTTGGTTTTATCTTTTGGTTCAATTTTCGTTCAAAACAGCATGAATGTTAAAGCACAAAAAATGGCCACACTTTCTAATGGTGTAGGAACTTGTTTTACCAGAATCAATCAAAGCTTTACAGCTCTTATGATTCAAGATTTTAGTTCAAGCTATTTACAACCAAATTTTATGAGCGCTTCTCAAGAGTGTTTCAATGTTGCGAACAAGCAATTTAACCTTTTATGGGGAAAAGCTTTTAAAGATGGTTATAAATATATTAATCAAATTGTAAGTGACCTTCACTGGTTTAATGAGAAAACTCAAAAACTTAAAAAGCTAGTTCAAGAGGGTGGTGTTAGTTTAACAAACTCAAATATTATTAATAAGTACACAGGTCTTGAGACTGCAAAGACCGGTTTTACAGATTCTATTGAAAAGAAACAAGAAACAGCTAAAGCTTGGGCCACGACTTGGTTTGTTTTTAGCTTTGTCGGTTTTGCTGGGTTTATAGCTGTCGCTGGTTTATTTGGTGTCCAGCAAAAGAATAATAGAAAGTTATTTTCTGATATTGAAGATGATGCTGCGGCCAGTGAAGCAAGTGCTGCGAAAGTTGATAGAATCCTAGAGAATGTTTTTGCAAAACTTGAAATGCCTAATACTTATAAGTTTGTAAATGAGTACTATTCAACACTTCTTGAGCAACAATATGCTAACTTTGAAAGTTCAGATGAAGAGACTCAAGTTGAGGTAAAAGAAAAACCTAAAGCAGTTGAAGTGACGGCTGATTTTCAAGAAGCTATGAACTCTGTTCTCGATAATATTCAGACGAAGGCCTTTACTCATGGGATAATGCTTGATGCAGATCTTGACGATGATTTTAAGGTTAAAGGTGACCAAGAAGCTTTGGCTCAATTTTTATATAACTTAATTGATTATGCTACTGAAAATTCTCTTCATCACAATGAGGGAAGAAGAGTTAGCTTAAGAAGCAAGCCATTAGGTGGAACAGCATATTTAAAAGTCGCAATTGCTAATTACTGCTTCAATGTAGATGAATTAAGTTACCTAAATACTGCAGATGCTGAAAGCTCAAGCGTAAACATGAACCTAGTTCTTATTAAAGAATTACTGGGGGATATCAAAGCAACAATTGCAGTAAAAAATAAAATGTCAGCAAAAGAGAATATTGAAGGTTGTGAGATTGAAGTAATTTTTCAAAGATACAAAGAAGAGACTACAGAGAAGAGTATTACAGCTGTTGTAAAAGGTACTAAAAGAGAAATTTTACAAGCGATGCAATCAGAAGCTTAAATGAAATGTTACAGGTCCATCATTTATTGATTGAACTTTCATATCGGCGCCAAAGGCGCCGGTTTTTATTTCTAGTCCTGTCAAAGAAATTTTCTTGTTAAAATCATCGTAGAATTTACAGGCCTTCTCAGGCTCCATAGAGAGGTCGAAGCTTGGTCTGTTACCTTTCCTTCCATCCCAACTCAAAGTGAACTGGCTTATAGAGAGAATAGCTCCTGAGACATCCTGAATACTTTTATTCATCTTTCCATTCTCATCTTCAAAGATTCTAAGAGCAGTGATCTTTTTTATCGCCTTATCAATAACTTCTTGGGCATCATGGGCCTCAAAACAGACATAAAGCAATAGACCGTGGTCTATTTCTCCGGAGATGGCTTCATTTATTTTTACGGATGCTGAAAGAACTCGTTGAATAACGACTTTCATTAGAAGTATCTCTTTTGGTGAGTCTTGTATGGGTTATCTTTTAAGAGTAATTTTTTGATTCTCTGAAAACTAAAGTTATCTGGTGTCGTATTTAAAAAATCGGCTTCCAAGTTAATTTTTTTACTTTTAGTGAAGACATGCTCATATAGGTATTCCCCTAAAATATGCCCTACAAAAAGAGCGGACTCATGGATAGTCTCGATGTGAAAACCTTTAAAGTTCCCTTCAAGATCACTTTCATCAAGAGAGTTTATAGCTGCTGTAAGTATCTTTTTAGTTTGTTCTACTTTTGTTAATCCTTGAGAATTTCTAAGATCAATATACATCTCACACTTTCTATGAGGATTGATAACCTTTGAAAAGAAAAAGGCAAAGAGGCTTTCCAGAACCAAGTGAACGAATTTTTGTTCTTGCGAGTTTCCAGCAAGTATTGTGTAGGCATCATTATTATTTTTATTTAAAAAGTAATGATAAATATGAATTCCAGCCAAGTAGGATATTCGATTCATGGAATAACTTGAACAATAAAAAGTATTTTGATCTGGGAGCCTAAAAGACTGTCCGGTTAACACTAGGTGTTGGTAAAAATTAGCAATTCCAACATCTTTAAACTCGAAGATTTTCTCTTCAATATACTCTAGCCTTGTATGGTCATGTAAATTGAAATCTTCAAGCTCATCAACATTAAAATCAATTTTGATGGCCTTAATCATTTCATGGCATATATGGAAAAAATTCTCATGAGTATCTTCACTAAATATTTTTTTTCCATTTTCAATAATATACTCATGTATGTCGAAATCTGGATCATCACAGAGATTTTCATACCAGTAGATCATGCTCTCATATTTAATCCATGGAGGAGCAGAGTTTATACAAAATTCATTATCTGTGAATTTAATAATCTTGTTAGTCTGATTATTTTGAATTTCTCTCCAGTAAACTTCATCTAAGTTTTGGTGAATTATTGTATCTGTTAACTTCTCATTATTTTCTTTCACAAGCTGTGGGATCTTGTTTGGAGAAATGTGAAGCTCTCCATACACAACAAGCACTTGAGCATCATGATAGTTTCTATGAGTTAATTGAATTAGCTTCGCTGCAAAGTTATCTCTTTCAGTAAGAGTTCCTGAGGTATTTAAAGCGATAATTTTAATATCATGTTCTTTTGCCAACTCAAATATGAGTTTATAGTGAGACCACGGAAATCTCCATGAGTCATGGTAATCTATTGACTCTAAAAACTCGAGGTCAGTTATATGTCCTTCTAGGTAAGTATCAATATAGAACTGATACTTTGCATCCACCATCTCTAGAGCCACAATACAGTTATTCTTTTTATTGATAATGACTTTTAGTATTCTTAGAACATTTCTTATGTTTTGATCGAAGGTGTGAAAATCACCAAGATATATTGTATCTGACTTTGAAACAGACCCAATAAGCTCTTCGATGTCTGAGGCTTCAAACTTTCTTAGGGAATATTCCTGTTGATCTTTTTGATAAGATTTTAACTCTAAAGATTGTCCACCCTCATAGGCAAAGGCCTTGTGCTTTAGATGCTCAAATATTTTCTTTCTAAGATTAATAATTTCTAATTTCAACGGCTTATCCCTATATCATTAGTTTAAATGATTTATGGAAAAAGTTAAGGAAATTAATGATGGGTAATTGATTGTGTGATAATTCTTTCAAATATCGGAGTCAACTTCTCAGAGATTTCCGAAAGGTTTCTATTCATTGCATTGAATGACTGCATAATACTCTTAAGATCATTTAGAGAAGGCACTTGTACACCTTGAAGAATTTTTGAAATTGGAGTCCCAGACACATTGCTTAAGATAAACTCTAAGAACTTGATCATTTCGATATCTGAATACATGGTGATAACAAGTTCACCTTGGGAGTAGAGTTCTATCCCGTAGTTATTAACACCTTCAACTTCTACAGTTTTAGTTGCAATTCTCTCTAAAGGAGAGTGTATAAACTTCGTTCCGTTTTCAGAATTAAACTCAATGAAAAGGTCGTTATTATGTGGGTAAATTGAGTATGTCTTAGAAAGTACTAGAGGTGACTTCAATATAGGGTTACTAAAATTAATGACACTTCTTGTTTTGGAAACACCTAATTGCTCAATACAGTTTTTGATATTTCTTTTAAAGTCTGCAAGATATCCACTTATTTGAGCAGGGTAGTGCTTTGCGAGATCATAAATCATACGCTCAATATTAGAAAACTCTTTTGATGTTTGGCTTGGGTGCTGAGCTAAAATTCCACTAGCATCCAATTTGAAAAGTCTAAGGCCAGCATCAATATGCTCTGGAATAATTAGTTGCGAATTAAAGAACTTAGGAATAAGTAATTTAGAAAGATTAGCTTTAACCTTTCTTGTTTCATTATTAAAAGTTAAATCAATAATTTGTTTACCAATAGGAGTATTGAAAAAATCTTTTATGGCATTCATACTTATATTTGACCACTTTGGAGTTATTTCAAAATACGAACACATTGAGTGTCCATATTCATAAGCTGTAGCTTCAAGTGCTTGGTAATTAATGATTTCTATATTAACAGTTTTATCTTTTGCTCTTGCGTCAACAATAGCAATAAATGGAGCATGAGTCTTATAATTATCTACAGATAAGTTTAACATGCTGTGATGAGAGTCATAATGATCGTTAAACTGAACATTTTGAATATCGAAGTAATAGTCTAGTGGATAACAAGATTTCATAAGCCCATTGAAAAACATTGGGTGAGTAATTTTAGATGAATCTTTATTTGTCGAATGAATTAGCCTGCCATCAACAATAGCATCTTGGAAAAACTCTAGCTCAAAGCCACTAAGTTCTTTGTGATACATTGGTGGAACATCATTTAGATTAGCAAAAAAGAAGTTCTGAACCATTAAGGTTAAATGGTTAAAATACTGAAAAGTGTCCAGAGAGCCATTAAGTCTAAATGTAAAACAAGGTTGTTTTTTACTATTTAAATCTTGAAGGGAAGTTGTTTTTACTTTTGAGAAAATATAAATATATGATCCAACTTCACCTTTTCCTTTAAGGTTCTCAAGATCAAAAACACCCTCTAATTTAAACTTCTTTAAAAAAGAATCAATTTTAGATTTTTGACTTGGAACAAATAGCTTTTTGCTACTAACAAGGTAAATTAAACCATTTTCTTTTAAGTCTTTTGAATTCTGCTGAATCTGATTAATAAGATAATGTTGAACATTGTTCTTTGGAGCATCTGTAATATTTAAAATAATACGGTCATATGTCGAATGCTTTAAAGAGATATCATTAAATAAAAGTGACTTTTGAACTTCATTTGAATTTTTTCGGTTATGAAGGTGACCATTTATAACTTTTGAAACAAACTCAACAGAGTCTCTTCCTTGTTTGTTCGCTATTTGTGCTAAAAAAGTTAAGAACTGGAGCTCATTAATAATCTTAATATAGAGTCCCGTTTCAAAGTCTGCACCTTTAAAGTCAGGACATAGAATTTGTTCCCATTTAATATCTCTATTATTTTCTTGAGCTAGCCAGTGAGACAGAGAAAGACTTTCTAAGTAGTCCCCATCAAACTTACAACTAATTACCTCCATACCATCATTTGAAAGGCGATAAGGGGAGTTAAAACGATGGTTAAAGTTATTTAGCCAAAGTGGGAAGTTGATAAGTAGTGAGTTTAAAAACAATCCAAAGTTCTTATGAGACAAAGCATGAGAGTACGGCGTGTCTTGGTTAAGAATCTTTTCTGACTTAATAGAAATATTCTTAATAATTTCTGTGATAGACAAATTTTCACTTATCTCATAGAGATCAGTTAAGTCACTATGAACATTCTCATTTGGCTTATACCAACTAAAAATATTTTGCTCAATGGCCTTGGCCTTAAGCTCCCTAGAACTTCCTTTTTGGAAAACACTCGTTAAATATGAGTTAGGGTAGATAAGATTTTTAATATTAAACTTCTGATTTGTTTTCTTAAGAATGACACTTATGAATCTGATCTTTAAAAGAAAAATAACCGCGATTCTAAATGAGTATATTTCTATAAATTGATCAAGCTCTTCTCTGTATGGAGAGTCATCATTACTAAGTTCCTTGCAAAAAGAATTATAGTCATCGATATGGGTACAATTGAATGCCTTACATTCAGCAAATGATAAAAATTCCGCAAAGATACTTGATTTTAATCTTTTATTGAGATTTGAAGAATTTAGAAAAGCGTACTTAACATCTTTATGAAGACTATCTAGAACTTTTAAAAACTTTTTAACATCCTTACAGATTAAAGACTCACCCTTCCAACCCGGAGTAAAGAATTTATTAATACCTGGTTCTGGATCTGGTTGATCAGGAATAAGGTCATTTTTGAAAGTCGGAAACGAAGGAATTTGAATGGAACTTTGCCCATCAGCTATAATCTTAGAATGTTTTTGCCCAACACTATTTGATTCTTTTACGAACCAACTGTTGGCCTTAAACGGCTTACGATTCAAGTGTCCTCTCTCAATACCAAAAATTAAATAAAATTAATTGGTTGCGTGCTTAATTGTGAACAAAATATTTATCCAACTAGGCAAGAATTGTCATTAAAAAAACCAAATTTTCACTGTCTTAATTTTATTTAAAGTATCTAAATTTTCTTGTCGATTAGTTAAGGTAAATAATTATTAGAGGTGTATCCTCTAGTGTGATATGGACGTTAACTAGGAGAGTCAAATGGATAAGGGCTTTAATGATGATGAATTAGCAGACATCATGAATGAAATTGAAAGCTTAGAGCAAGAGTTTACAGATGAGTCGGCACAACCAGAAGTTGAAGCTTCGCAAGAACAAACAGAATCTGTTGAGGAGGAAGTGAAAACTGAAGAACCTCAAGTAGAAGAAGTTGTAGCTCAAGCACAAGAAGAGGCACAATCAGAAGTGGAAGAAGTTGTTGCAGAGCAAGAACCAGAACCAGTTCAAGAAGAAGTTAAGCCTGACCCTGTAGTGGCTGGCGCTTCTGAAGAAATGAACGAAGTTTTAGAAGAACTTTCAGAGATGCCTGTTGAGGACGTAGTTCCTGAAAAACATGCTGAGTCTGTAAATGATAATATTCATCATATGAAGCAAGAGCCAGTTGAAGAAGAGAAATCTTGGTCAGCTCCTGTATCTAGTCACTCAGAACCAGCGCATACATCAATGAGCTTTAAGGTTGAAGGTGAGATGAAGCTTGATTTAAATTTCTGCATCGGTGGTCAAGATGTAAATTTACATGTTTCTGATCATGGATTTGAAATTGAATTAGCTGGTGGTGCAAAATTTACTTTACCGCTTTCATCTGCGCATCAAGGTAAAAAAGTAGCTTAATAGAAAATGTCCATAAACATACTAGGTGGTTTGGCCAAAGGTTTTTCTTTGGCCACACCTCATGATTCAATAACACGTCCAACTTCAGTTTTACTCAAAAGAAGATTATTCGATTATTTCCAAAGCTTTACTGGTTACGACTTCATAGACATATGTGC
>CAXGOD010000054.1:0-9579 GCA_964011245.1 uncultured Bacteriovoracaceae bacterium
CAATCCACTTAGTAACGTCATTAGAATATTTAAAGTTTGCTGACCATCTAACTTAAAAGATGTATACAAGATTGATAAATCAACAATTGTTGCTCAAAACGAAGGACCAGGAAAAGACTGGGCCGTATTGAAGTTTAAAAGAAATAAAATAACAGGTAAGTTTCCAGGACAAGTTCAAGGTTATTATAATGTATCTTTTAAGAAACTAACTAATAATATGAGAATTAGTATTACTGGTTATGGAAAAGACGACGGTGATCTTAGAAGAAACTTTGCTCAACAATTCCATAGTGGAAAGATCACGGGACTTGGAGACTCTAGTTATGGTGCAAGTGCTATGAAACATACAGTTGATACTATGGGTGGAAATTCGGGATCAACAATATTAGACTTAAATACACAAGAAGTTATTGGGATTCATTCTCACGGTGGATGTAGTTCATTCTATGGATACAATATGGGGACAATCATCTCAAAACATGCAAATGCAATGAAAGCAATCAGAAAATGTCTGGCCAGCGAATAGCAGGTATCCTGCCTAGACATATTTAGCAATATAAAGCCTCCTTTTTAAGGGGGCTTTTTTTTAACCTAATTCAAAAAGAAGAATTTCACCTGACTCGGTACTTTGTATATTTAGCTCACTTAAATTTTCAACAGAAAGACCATCTTCAGCCTTGATAGATTCATTATTTACTTTAAATGATCCTTTTAAAACTTGAACCCAATAACCTTTCTTATTATCTAATTTCATTAGAGCAGATTTTTCTTTTTCAAAGCTACCAAGCTTAATGATCGCATCTTGGTGAATCATTGGAATTCTATCTCCACCTTCAGGAGTAACAAGCTCTATGAAATCATTAGTTTTAACTCTATCTAGATACGAAAACTGCTCGTACCTAGGCTCTACGCCTCTTTTATTAGGTGTAATCCAAATTTGATAAAGCTTAGTAGAATCGTTCTCTGATGGGTTGTGCTCACTGTGAAAAACTCCACTTCCAGCACTCATTATCTGTATCTCGCCAGGTCTTATGATTGAATGGTTACCCATTGTATCTCTATGCTCAAGCGAGCCTTCCAGAATAAATGTTATTATCTCCATATCTTTATGAGGATGAGTATCAAAACCTCCGCCTCCAGATATTAGATCATTATTTATTACTCTTAATGATCTGAATCCCATATGAGCAGGGTCATGATAAGATCCAAATGAAAATGTATGTTTAGCGTCTAGCCAACCGAAGTTTATGTGTCCACGCTCATCTGCATTTCTTACTTTTATCATTATTAACTCCTGCTCATTACCTTGGAAAATTATTTAGCTTTAACTGCAAATTCTAACTCAACTTCATGATGAATAAATTTATCACCTAAGCTTGAGTCTTTTCCATAGTTCATTCCAAACTTTGTTCTATTAAATACTAGCTTTCCAGTAAACTTATCTCCTGCTTTTTTGTAATCAAAATTTACTTCGTTTGTTTTTCCATTGATTGTTAAATCAGCTGTAACTTTATTCCCTTTTACCGATTTAATTTTTAGGTTTGAAGTTGGATATTTATCTGTTTGAAAGAAGTCAGCACTTTTCATATGGCCAATAAATTTTTGGGCCCATTCACCAGATAAATCATCAACAGTGAAGTCAGTCATATCAACTGTAAACTCTCCACCTGTTAATTTTCCATCTTTGTGTTCTACATTTCCATCTTTAATAGCGATCTTTCCATAATGGCTTCCAAGCTTAAACCCTGCAGCTCCTTTAGAACCTTTCCACTTCAAAACACTTCCCTTTACATCTAAGTTACCAGCGTAGGCCTGAGATAGTGTAAGTGCTCCTAATAGTGCTAATTGCATAAGTTTTTTCATATTTCCTCCAGTTTGTTTGTTCTCGATCGCTCTTTGTCTCGATTTATTATTATTGATTTATCAATATCGCCTAATTCTATATAAAAATAAATTATTTTTAATTGATTAACTATATAAGAATAAGTTATCATTACTAGATAAATGACGTATGATCAACTACTTACACTAGATGCAATTGTAAAACACGGAAGCTTTAAAGCTGCATCTCAATTCCTGCATAAAAGTCAGCCAAGCTTAAGCATGGCAATAAAAAAGCTAGAAGAAGAGTTTGGAATCAAACTCTTTAACCGAGATGAATATAGGCCAACTCTCACGGATGATGGGAAGGCCTTTCATCTTAAAGCACTTCACGCAATTGAAAAGTTTCATGACCTAGAAGTTTTTGCGAAAGAAATATCTCAAGGAGTTGAGTCTGAAGTAAACTTATCTATCGATGCTATTTGTCCACTGAATAAAATTAGTGGAATCTTTGAAAGCTTTTTAGATCCACTAGTAACCACTTCACTTAATCTCAGTGTTGATATTCTTTCTGAATTAGAAAGAAAAGTTCTTAATAAGGAGGTTGATTTTGCAATTGGACATTTTGCTGGCACTCATAACGAGATTGAAGCAATCCCCATTCTTAAGGCCAAGATGGTTCCAGTTGTCTCTTCTTCGTTTTATGAGAAAACTGATGGAACATTAGATGATTTAAAAAATTATCCTCAAATTATTGTTAAAAGTTCTGATAAAGCCTCAACTAGAATTATTCATGGAGCTGCAAAAGGAATGAAGCAGTGGTTTACAACCGACATGTCAATTAAGGAGCAGTTGATACTAAATGGACTTGGTTGGGGGCGTTTACCAATGCATCAAGTACAGGAAAGTATTGATAGCGGAAAACTTAAAGCGATTCAAGGAATAACCACAATTAATGAAATCGATATCACAATATCTGTTATGAGAAACACAAAAAATATCATGGGTCCCAATACGAAAAGATTATGGAATTATCTTCTCACTCTAGGAGAACAGCAATGATCGATGTTCGCCTCTATAATTATACTAGTTATAAAGAATTTATTAACGAGTGGATCAAATCTCTCCCTAAAGGTGGACGAGGTAAGTATTTAGAAATCGCTACTGAATTAAATGCTCATACAACTTTAATTTCTCAAATATTTAAAGGAGAAAGAGATCTTTCTATGGAGCAGGCTTATCAGCTATGTGACTACCTCGGCTTTAACAAATTAGAAACCGACTACTTCTTGCTTCTTGTCTCTAAAGAACGTTCCGGAAATTTTCAACTCAAGGAGTATTACCAAAACAAAATTTTTGATCTTCAAAATGAATTACAAGATATGAAAAGTAGAATTAAAGCAAAAAAAGTCTTATCAGAAACTGACAAAGCACTTTTTTATTCTAACTGGTTTTATAGTGCTATAAGAATAGCCACTTCCATTGAGGGAATTGACACAAGAGATAAAATTGCTGAGTTTATAAACCTTCCACACAAAGCTGTTAATCAGGTCATCGACTTTCTTTTGTCAGTATCTCTATTATTTGAGGAGGATGGTAAACTTAATATAGGTCCAGCCATTACGCATCTTGAAGCAAAGTCTCCCTTAATTGCTCGTCACCATGCAAATTGGCGAGTAAAGGCCATGGAGAGACATCCAAGATTAGGTGAATCTGAGTTTTGTTTCTCTGCTCCACTGACAATAGCTGACAAAGACGCTTCAAAAGTAAGACTTATTCTCAAAGATGCTATTGAACAAATCAGTGAAATTGTGAAACAATCTGAAGACATAGACCGTGTATATTGTGTCAATATCGACTGGTTCAAACCAATTGAATAGGAGTAATGGTGAAAAGGATTTTCATTTTTATTTTAATTTTTTCTACAAGTTCTGCTTTCGCGCTTATAGACTTTAAAACATTAACCAAAAAGTACAATAAGGCCAAAAAAGCACGCCAGTTAAAAGGTGGCGCTATGGATGGAGGAGGAACTGGTGGGCTTCGAGAAGAAAATGGAGCTGCATGGTTCTACCAAGATAAAACACCCAATTATATAAGAGCTTGCATTAAAAGATCTCAAAAATTTAAGGCAACTGAAAAAATGATTCAAAACGTAATCCTTAACTCTTTTCAAATATGGGATGACTACATAAACAAATCTGATATTTATACTTCTAAAGTCACTGATGACCAGGGCAATCCTTACCCTTATAATGATAAGTTAAAAATTTTGACTCAGTTGAAGTTCGAAAAATGTTCAAAAGATACTGAGCTAACATTCTATTTTGGGGTCAAAGACCAAAGAGTTAAAGATGTTCTAGCTGGCTTAAATAATCCTAAGGGCTTTGCTTTTAGAAACTATGAAGATATTGATGCTCAAAAAGGTACTTCAAAGGGTATTGTTTGGATATTTGACCCAACTGATACTCCCACAGATTTAAGTGATGACCTTTATTTTGATTGGAGTGATACAAAGTACCTTCAAGCTATAATGAATCACGAGGTTGGCCATATTATGGGGGTCGGACATTTTGAAAATACTATTATGCAAGAAGACATTGAGCACTTATTTATTTTAAGTAAGATGACAATTGATGCAACGACACCAGAGCAAACGAAAGAATTAATTCTAAATGCTAAGAAGTATTTAAATAAAATTGATCACAAAACAAAACTTCTCTCAAAGTTTGAATTTAAGGGTGAAAGCTTTGAAGGGATGATGGGAGTTCCTGGATCTAAAGAGCTTGATGAAACATTTAAAGTTTTTATGAAAAGAAGTCCTATTGGAAAGGTAAAGGTAAAGCTTCAAATAACTTCTCCAGACTTAAATAAAACAAAATACTTTGTCACTGACGACTTAGAAACAAAAGAATTTGAACTTACAAAGTTTGAAAGAGATGTTACTAATTTTTCTTTTGGTACAATCATTCCAAACAAATTTAAAAGAGTAAGAAAGACTTATGATGCTCAATGGGACTCATGGGATATTGATAGCGATAACGAATTTACTTTTTCCGCAAGACTTAGAGGAAAAATGCATATAAAGGGAATGAATCCTGTTTACGCTATTCTTGGTGTCAACTCTGGAGTCACTGGCTACTTTGAGAAACCATCAGATGATACAACATATACATCTTCATTCTCTAACTTATCTCTTCACTTTATTGATCAGAATATGAAAACGAGAATCATGTTTGTGGATGAAGTTGCCAATTGGGAGTTCACAGAGGACGATGAGACAACAAATACTGATATTATAACTAAATAGAAAAGCCCGCACAAAGCGGGCTTTTTTTTATGTCTCTAATTTTTTTGAAAATCAATTACCTTCATAGTTGGAGGAAGAATATGTCCATCAATCTCCATCTCTAATCCCATCTCAGCCACTTGTCCCATAAAAGGAAGCCCCTTAGCGACAATAACATAAAAAGGAAATGGTATCTCAGTTCCATCATCAGCAATCATTACAACTGAGATCTCTAGTTTTTGTGCTTTAAGAGACTGACCTTGTACATCAAAAGTAGTAGGAATTAATCTTTCAAGTCTTGCGAAACTATTGTTCATTTTTGACTTTACTAAGCCATTAGCATGAAGACTTGAAAAAATATTTTGTTTTTGCATATGTAACCAAAAACGAACAGGGTTTCTATCATATCTTTCATATACATTTCTAACTAAAGCGAAGTTATCATTTAGTAGAGCATATTGAGTATCTACTTCAATAACTGACTTTGATTCTTCTTCAGTCATACAATCCATATAGCTACCATTTCCATCATTATAAATTGTGCACTCCTGACTTTCTAAAGTAACCGAATCATTAACATTGAATGTTTTTGAGAATTCTTTTGCATCCACAAAAGAATCAAGAGTCCCTAAAAGATTTTGTGGATCTTGAATTCCTGTTTGAGCAAATGCTCCTGATGTCAATGATCCTAATAATACTAAAACTGATACTAATTTTTTCATTCCAAACCTCCGTGTTTGTTTGATATATGTTTGTTGTTTTTAACTTGTATTCAGTATCGTTCGCTTTTGCCCTTCAAAATAGATCTTTGATATAAAGAACAAAGATTAAAGTTTACAAAAAAGTAAACCTTCCTGTTAATTGATTGAAATTATGGACTTTTGGTTCCTTTTGACACTTAATTTTTGCAATGAAAGGTGCCTTTTATCTCCATGCACTGGCTCATTTTTAACATTTGAAAACTTAATCGACTCTATTTTTGGCATAGGCCTTGCTCTATTAATAAGTAGAGAAAGGGGGACACTTTGAATCTATCTAAAAAAATTCTTATGATTGTAATTTTAACAAGTACTCTTCTAGTAAGTAATAGTTTTGCGGGAGTGCGCTGTTCAACCGTTGAGTTCTTTGGAAATCTTGGCTCCAGACTGATCGATAATCAGATGTCTAACTACGCAATTGATAAAAGAATCAAACTCAATAAACGTAAAACACTAGTTGTCACAGATATAAGATCTGTTCGGTTTAAAGGATGCACAATGAACTTTAATTTAGGAGTCGTACTTGAAAGAAAATACCGTAGAAATGCAAAAGGGACTATTGGCGCTAGTGCTACTATTTCCTCTTTTAACCGCAGCAGTGTTTGTGTAACAAATGTTAGAGTAAAGGCCATCAGCCTAAGTCATACAACTCGACTAGCTGAAAAGATATACCAAGCCGTCGCTAGCTCTATTATCCCTAATAATACCTGCTTCAACCTGTAGCGGAGCTAAAAATTTAGCCCAGAAAAAGCAAAAGGCCAGCATTGCTGGCCTTTAATAAGAAACTCTACTTTCTCTCTGGTACTCTCTATCTATCTCAATTGCTCTACCCTAATATTGAATCTTTTGACCCTCTCACAAGTCAAAACCCTGTGATTCAATGAGGCTAATGTACAGGCTGTTCCAAAAAATGTCCTATCAATTGAAAGGATTACAGGAACAAAGTGTTTCAAAATTTTGAAACAAAAAAATCTTTAAATATCAAGTACTTAATGATATATAAAACATTCATGAAAAGGATGTTATGAGTAAAATTTATTTATTTCTAGGTTTATTATTTAGCCTAAATGTATCTGCGACTTCAGAGCTCACTTTTGAAAAGATCATTTTTAATAGAGATGATGCTGAACTTAGTGGTCTACTTCAACATAATAATGAACTTCTCTTTGTTGCTGATAAATTATCTAACAGAGCAATCTACAAAGTTCGATTTGAGAATGATCGTTTTTTTTATACCAACCATTTAGATATCTCAAAGCTTCAAGGACATAATAGTTACTTTGCCAAAGCTTTATTATTCAAACACGCAGGACGAATTCTTAAGTCTCCTTTTGACCTTGAAGGGCTAACCTACTGCAAAGATAATTATTACTTAGCAAATGAACAAGCGAGACATGTTTTAAAAGTTAATAAACAAAGTGTAACAAGACTAGATATTAAATTTGAGGAGATTTTTAAAAAACTTGGAGCACCACTTGAAAAGATTTCCACAAATGCAGGTTTTGAAGGTATTTCTATAGATTGTAAAAACCAAATTCTTTATATAGCTCAAGAGAGACAACCAAGAGCAATTATCGTTATTGATTTAAAAACAAATACACCAACAGACATCTTTCAAACTGAAGCTTCTAAAGAAAGTAAAATAACTCCTTCTTATGCAGATATTCATTACGAAGGTGGATACTTGTACCTTCTTGAAAGAAATGCACATCTAATTACGAAGATAGATGCAAAAACTAAAAAAGTAATTTCTAAATATAAGTTTGGAAAAACAAAAAACTCACACCTAAAAGAAATCTACGACACCGGTGAACCTTATGGATTGGCAGAAGGACTAGCAATGGATGAAAGTAGAATATATATAGCGGTTGATAATAATAAAAACAAGCTCACTAAGAAGGCCCAAGCTGAATTTAATCTAAAGGGAAACTTTTCAAGTATTATGATTTATCAAAGACCAAAGGGTTTCTAAAGTAACTCTTTGATACCGGCTTGAAGCCCATCAACACTAAGTTCGTACATTGGAATTATATCTTTGATTGCTGCTATAGTTGTTGATTCCCATAGCCTTTTAGACTCAGGATTAAGCCAAATAGTCTTTGGATATTGCTTCTTTAACATTTTTACTCTTTCATAAGCTGTTAAAGGTGACTTATTATTCTTTTGAACAAAGTTAAAATAATACTCACGCATATTTCCAGTCATTTGAAACAACTCATACGGTGCCATATAAGCATCGCCTACGATAATAAATCGTGTATCGGCATTAAAATTATGCTTTAGCTTCCCAAACTTAAATCTTTCATCAAAAGACATCTCAGCACTTTTATAAAGATCATCGTAAAAGATATTATGGAAATAGAAATGCTTAAATTCTTTAAAATGATTAATTTGGTGAGCTGCTGTGAAAAGCTGACTTACTCTTTTTGAGTGAGGAGTCATACTTCCACCAACATCCATTAATAGAACAAGCTTTAGCTTATTTTTTCTCTCTCGAGATTCAACGATTTCAATTTCACCTGCATTTTCACAAGTTTTCTTTATGGTTTTTGGAATGTTTAGTTTTGCAGGTCCGCTCTCTTTGAGGACTCTAAGTTTTTTAAGAGCAACTTTAATTTGCCTTACATCTAAAATCTCGTCAGTTCTATACTCTTTGAACTTGCGCTCTCCTGCAACAGCAATTGCAGATTTTCCTCCACCTTCACCACCGATTCGAATTCCCTCTGGATTATAACCCCCATGACCAAAAGGTGAAGTACCACCAGTTCCAATCCACTTATTACCGGTATCGTGCCTGTCTTTTTGTTCCTTCAACCTTTTTTCTAATTCTTTCATTAGATCTTCAGGCGGAATCCTTAAGGCATTCTTTTTTCTTTCATCACTTAAATCTTTTTTAACAGCATTTTGAAGCCACTCATTTAATTTATTTTTAAAGTCTTCATTACTAATAAGATCTTTAAAACAAGTTGAAAAAGCTAAATCAAATGAGTCGTAGTACTTTACATCTTTTACTAAAATACTTTTTGAGACAGAGTAGAATCTATTTATGTCGACAACCTCACCACTTTCACTAAGCTCGCTCATGACATGCATAAGGTCTAGATATTCCCGAGTTGAGACGGGAACACTTTTAGCTCTTAATGTGTAGAAAAAGTCTAAGAACATATTATTTTATCTTATCCACATCTTCTTCACTTTTTAATAATGAGCCAAGAAAGGGAAGAGAAGTAATATCTTTATGACTAGCACCTTGATGTAAAAGAATATTAATCCAATCTACAAACTCTGATGTTGAAGGCTTCTTACGCAGATCGTTCATTTCTCTTATTCTATAAAAAACATCTAAAGCCTGGTTTAGTAGTTTTTTATCTACATCTGGATAATGAACCTTGACAATTTTTTGCATCATAAGCTCATCTGGAAAACTAATATAGTGAAAGATACATCGTCTTAAAAAAGCATCAGGTAATTCTTTTTCGCTATTTGAAGTAATAAAAACCATGGGTCTCTGTTTAGCCTGAACCAACTCACCTGTTTCATTAATGGAAAATTCCATTTTATCTAATTCTAAAAGAAGATCGTTTGGAAATTCAATATCAGCCTTATCTATTTCATCAATAAGAAGTGCACATGGCCCTTCGTTTTGAAAAGCCTGTCCCATAGGCTCAAAGCGTATATAATCATTTATGTTATTTACATCTCGAGAAGTATTAT
>CAXGOD010000055.1:0-9450 GCA_964011245.1 uncultured Bacteriovoracaceae bacterium
TTCTGCGCTTCTTTGACTCCGTCTTGGCCATAGGCCTCATGTCCATATTCTTCTTACAATACTAAACGGAGATCCAGAAGTTAACACTGAGTCTGGGGACCTTCGAGTTGTTCTTAAGCAAAGTACTAAAGTAGGTAATGATATTACATTCATTTGTAGCTTTGAGGATTTCTATGAAGATGAGCTCATAGTTCATGCACCAAAAAATTCTTTAGCAGTTGGCTCAGTAGTAAAAGCCAAAGTAACTCTGTCTTATGGTGGCAAGAAGGTTGTTGTATTCTCTGAAGGCAAGATTGAAGAGAAAGAAGAGCTTAATGATAAAAAAGAAACACTCGTGATTTCGATTGCTAATATTGACAAAGGACTCTATGAGGAATTTATGAATTTGTATCAGGATAGACAAGAGAATATTGTAGACTTTCTACAAAAGGCGAAAGGGTTTTAGTTTAAGATGAAACAAGAAAAAAAGGCTGAACTATTCAAGGAGTTTTTAAAAAACAACGAGATATTAGTTGTTGATAAAAGTTCTGCGTCTAGAAGACGATTAACCAAAACATTGGTTGATATGGGGTCTAAGAGAAATCTTGTTCATAGTGTTGCTCACTATTCAGAGGCCATTGAAGTTATTAAGTCTAAAAAACCAAAACTTATTCTTTCCGACTTCACTGTAAATGGTGGTTCTGGATTTGATTTATTTAAAGAGTATAGACATGAGTACCCTGAGGAAAAGAAAGCTGTTCTTGTTTTAATTACTTCGAATATTTCACAGTCTGCAGTCGCAAAAGCAGCTGAGGAAGATGTCGACTCATTTATTATCAAACCTTATACAGTAAAAAGTTTAGAGAAAAGCTTAATCAATGCTGTTATAAGTAAACTTTACCCATCAGAGTATGTTCAAACAATTGAGAAAGGAAAAGAGAAGCTCTTTTCTGCTGAGTATGAGGAAGCACTTAATATTTTTGAAGAGGCTATTGCTTTAAATAAAAAGCCTTCTCTGGCGCATTTTTATCATGGACAGGCAAAGTACTTTCTTGAGTTAACTGACGAAGCTGAAGAAGATTATGCAAAAGGTCTTACATTAAACAGTCTCCATTTTAAATGTCAGGTTGGTCTTTATGAAGTCTTTCAAAAAGAGAATAAACATAAAGAAGCTTATGATGTTGTTAAAAATATTGCAAAATACTTCCCTGCAAACCCTGATCGTTTGAAAGAGGTTATTAGGCTTTGCATGATCACTAAGAACTATGAAGATATGGATATGTATTATGATATTTTTGTTAATTTAGATGAAAGAGATCAAGATGTGGTTGATTATATCTGTGCTGGCCTTTATATCTTTGGCAAATATTCTATAACTCAAGGGGATAAGTCTAAAGGTAAAGAAGTTTTTGAGAAAGTTGGTATCTCTTGTGTCGGGAAATCAAAGTTCTTGAAAGCAATGATTATTGAATTAGTTGAAAATGAAATTTTTCCAGACGCTCAAAAGCTTGTTACAAGATTTGCTTCTAGTGAAGAGAATATTGCAGACTATGAGATATCTAGTTTTCTAGCTAATAGTAACGACATGGACTCAACCGATCTTATTTCAAAAGGACTTGAGTTATTCAATAAGGGATATAAACATCCTCTTAGTACAAAACTAGTTATTGATGCAATGTTTAAGGCTGGAACCAGTAAGAAAGCAACTGAGTATCTAGATGAAGCTACACATTTATGGCCAGATGAATTTAAAAATTATAAAAAGTCCGCATAACCGACTATCTCGGTAATCTATTCCCTTAAGTATTAGTTATTTTAAGTTTACTGATTCAAAAAAAATTGATCTTCTATATTGATAATTTATTATTTTATCCTAAGGAAGGGAGATTATGACTATATTTAAGTATCTTGTTGTTCCAACACTATTTTTTCTTTTAATTTCATCACAAGTTTTTGCCCATGAATCACATAATGGTTTACTTAGAAAGGATTGGACAATTCTTGCTACAGTTGAAGCTGAAAATTTTTCAGCAGCTTTAAAAGATTTAAGTGAACATGATATTGATATCGCAGGTGTTGATGTAAAAAAGAAAATGGTAGATGTCTTAGTTGATGATATTCAGCTGCGTTTTTTAGAAAAACATGGGTACAAAGTTTCAGTTTCAGAAACAAAAGGTGTTACAAGAAAGCCAGATAGTGAGTATAAAAACCCTGCTGAGATAGAATCAATTGTAAAAAGGTTTAGTGACACATATCCAGGTATTACAAAGAGAATCTCAATTGGTAAATCACTTGAAGGAAGAGATATCTGGGCATTAAAAATTTCAGATAAACCAGAGCTAGATGAACTTGATGAGCCTGCCGTTTTATTCAATTCTATGCACCACGCACGTGAAATTATGACACCAGAAGTGTCTATTGATATTATGGAATATCTTCTTACAAATTATAAGACAGATCCAAAAGTTACAGAGTGGGTTGATAATACAGCTATTTGGATTATTCCAATGTTCAATGTAGATGGTAATAACAAAATGTGGAATCATGACTCATGGTGGAGAAAAAATACTCGTGGAGGATTTGGTGTAGATCTTAATAGAAATTATCCTGCAGGTTGGGGATCGTGTAATGGCTCAAGTGGAAGTCAAAGCTCTCAAACATATAGAGGTCCAAATCCAGCAAGTGAGCCTGAAACTCAAGCAATGATGAACTTTATTGCAACAGTAAGACCTGTATTTGATATTTCATATCACTCTTATAGTGAGCTAGTTATTTACCCATATGGTTGTGGAAAGAAGAGAACACAAACTAAAGAAGTTGTTGAAAAAATTGGTAAAAAAGTGGCTAGTTTAATGGATTATGAGCCAGGGACAGCATGGGAACTACTTTACAATGCTGACGGAGGAGATATCGATTGGATGTACGAAGCTTATCAAGTTATTCCATATGTTATTGAACTTAATAGCAGAAAAGAAGGTTTTCATCCAAAGTATAAAAAGTGGAGAGATAGAACTGTTAAGAAAAATAGAGTTGGGTGGCAATATCTTCTAGACAGAGTTCATCAGTCAGGTCTTAGAGGAATGGTAAAAACAGCTCAAGGACTACCGGCCAAGAATTTTAATCTTAAAGTCTATAAAAATAATAATGGTAAAAAAGTTTTTTTCCAAAATTATGTTGGTCACTCTACAGGGATGTATCACTTAGTCTTAAATCCAGGAAAATATACACTTGAAGTATTTCAAAATAAAAAGGTTGTTACGACTGAGAATGTGAGTGTTAATAACAAACTTGAAAATGTTAATTTAGAAATAAAGTAGAAAGTATGAACATTCTTATTGTTGATGATGAGGAAGAAATCAGAGAAATCTTAACGTTTACATTAGAAACGGAGATTTTAGCGGATTTTATTTATGCTGAAAGTGGAAAAGACGCAATTAAATGTATTAATGAATTAAAAGATATTGATTTAATAATTTGTGATGATAATATGCCAAATGGAAACGGTGGAGTTGTTTATAAACATTTAGTCTCAAAAGATATTCAAATTCCATACGTTTTATGCAGCTCTTCAAACAGTGATGAGTTTGATATTTATAAAATGGGAAATCAGTTTCTAGGCGAAATAACTAAACCTCATATTTACGAAGGTGTTTCAAAAATACTCAAAAAATATGAAAAAAAATCAGTGTGTGAAGATGTGTCTGTTTCTCCTGTATCAAAAAATGATAGTGGATACTCAACAATATCTTTAGATTTATTACTTTTATTTGAAGCAGTTCCTTCTGATATATATGTAAAAATTAATGATCAGAAAATGGTTAAGGTTATTGCAACTGGGGATGTAATATCTAAAGAAGAAGTGGAAAAATATAAGATAAAGAAAATTAAAAAACTTCTTATAGAAAAAGATAGAGCTAAAGACTATTTAAACAATCTATATAATAGAATTGAACAGTTATTAGAGTCTACAGATGTAGAAACAGAAAATAAGGTCTTAGATGTCCATACTGTTATAATGGATACTGTCCGTACTCTAGGGCTATCTCCTCAGCTTATTAGAGCAACAGAGAAAAGCGTCGAGTATGCTGTAGATATCTTTGAAAAAAACAGTTCATTTGATTCACTTGCAAAGCATATATTTGGACATGGCACTAATTATCTAACTAAACACAGTATTGCTTTGGCCTATGTCACATCGGGGATTTTATCAAATTTGCCTTGGGATTCACCTGAGACAAGAAATAAGTTAGTAATGGCAAGCTTTTTACATGATGCAAGTATTAAGATTCCTGACTTTAATGAAGCTGAAGTTGATACAGGGGATCCAGATTCAATTTTAACTTTTGAAAAACATCCTCAAGACACTGTTGATGCATTAAAGAACTTTAATTCCCTTCCACCAGATGTTGATACAATAATCTTAGAGCATCACGAAAGACCGGATGGGACTGGTTTTCCTAGGCAACTTAAAGCTACTCAAATTAAGCCGTTAAGTTCAATATTTATTTTGGCCCATGATATTGTAGATGTTATATTTTATTTAGAGAAGCAAGGTGAAATACCTAATAAACAATCAGTTCTTAAGAAGTTAAATGCAGAACTTTATAATGTTGCGAATTTCAAGAAGAGCTATGAAGCATTAAGTAAGGTGAAATTATTTAAGGATGATGAGTAAACATATGAAACTACCAATTTTATTATTTGATTCAGAGTGTGCCCTTTGTGTTAGATTTACACAAGCATTAAGACTTGTAGATAAAGATAAAAAAGTAAATTTTGTATCAATCTATGATGAGAATATATATGAAATCTATAAGGATTTAAATAAAGAAGAATGCGAAGAAATCATTCACTTTATTACTGAAGACAAAAAGATATTAAAGGGGGGAGATGTTATTGAACACCTCGTTTCAGAAATACCAAGTGTAGAAAAATTCGCATGGCTTTTAGAATCAGAAAGATCTAAGCAAGCTGTAGATGCATTTTATAAAAAAATAAATGAAGTTCGTAAAATTATAAAAAGGAAAGGATGCACAGGATGTGGTGGAACTTCTAGGAGAAAAGACATATGAAAACTTTAACATTAGTACTTTTACTGACATCGGTGAGTAGCTGGGGAGCATTCCCACTTATTAACTTTGAGAATTTAAATGGTGACTATGCAAACGGTAAAGGTATTGCTTACGCTGAATCAGGTAAGTACTCAATTCCACCTGTTGTAAAGATTTCGCATAAAGAAATCGAAGTAAACTTCAACAAACAACAAAAAAATCTTGTTATTAGAGATGATAATACAGCTGTAGAACTTGGTTTTGATTTTAGCTTTTTAAATGTATTCAGAGCTGTAAACTTCTCAGGAGTTGACATTAAGTCAGACCAGAAGAAATTCTCTGTTTTTCTAGAAACATTAAATATTTATGTTGATCCAAATGAGTATAAAGTTCGTGAAATTGATGTAATTACAGATGTATCAAAAATAACAGATATTGGGGATGATATAGATATTCTTGATGGCTTTATGGTCAATGGTGATTTAAATATTAGTTCTTTATCTTTTGGAACAATCGATAAGGAAGCAATGGTTAGTGATCTTTTATTGGAAAATCCAAGTAGAGAAGCACAGATTAATCGTTTGTTCAGTAAGTTAAAGGCGATCCCAGTAGTGGCAAGAAATCTTCGTATGGTTGTTCGTAAGAGAACATTCTCTGGAAGTGTTAAACTTGATTCTTGGATCAATCTAAATGCCTATTTAGGTGGAACAATGGATTATGATAAGAAGAACAATAAGCTCGTTATTAATCTTCTTAAAGCGAAATTAGGTTATTTCTCTATTCGTAGATGGGCTTTAAATTCAATTAGAAAGCTGAAGTTAGAAAACATTACAGTATCAGGTACAAAAATTATAATCGACTTAGAGAAGACCAACCGGTCTTCGAGAAACTAAACCTAAATATTTTATAAGAAAGATAACCAGCAATCATTCCTAATAGACCTCCAAAAACGAGGTCTAGGGGATAATGTTTGGCCAGATATATCCTAGAATAACTTACTAATGTAGCCCAAATAAACAGAACAAAAGTTCCTTTTGTATAAGGTAGAAATAGCATAAAGATAAACATTGCTATCCCAAATGTATTAGCTGCATGAGATGAGACAAATCCGTACTTCCCGCCCCAACATTTTTTTCCTGCCGTATAGACTTGAGGCTTTATAATAGGTTCATGGCATGGTCTAAGTCTTTTGAAGGTTGGTTTAAAAACTCGACTTGAAACGCCATCGCTAATGGTAATAGTAATAATGGCGCAGACAAATACTATCACAACGCCTTTGTTAAATTTTTTAAATCCATAAATAAAAAGAAAGGCCAAGATTAAGTACCCTGGAATATAGCTTTTAGAAATAAAATGCATAATAGGGTCAACCGAGGTTGAATTTAGACCATTTAGAAATAAAAAAAGACTTTGATCCCATTGGATAATTTGATCAATCATTAATCAAGGGCCCCAAATATCTTTCTAAGTCTAAGTTTCATTACTGCGAAAATAGCTTCCCAAACGATACCGCCACTCATTTTAGACTGGCCATCGCGCCTTTCTGTAAAAACAATTGGAACTTCCTGAACTTTTAGACCTTTTGCCCAAATTTTAAAGTTTAATTCAATTTGAAATGAATAACCATTTGAAAATACTTTTTCAAGGTTGAGACTTTGGAGAGCACTTTTGTTAAAGCATTTAAAACCACCAGTAGCATCCAAAATTTTTAGCCCTGTTATGATTCTCGTATAAACACCAGCAAAGTATGATAAAAGAAGCCTATGCATAGGCCAGTTAATTATTCTAATTCCATTTATATAACGTGAACCAATAACGAGATCACTTGTTTGGGCGGCCTCAAGAAGAGTTGGAATATCCTTCGGGTCATGTGAAAAGTCACAGTCCATTTCAAAAATAAAGTCATAGTCTCTTTCAAGTGCCCATTTGAAGCCAGTAATATAGGCAGTGCCAAGACCAAGTTTGCCAGTTCGCTCAATAATATGGATTTTATCATTAGACTTCATAAAAGACTTAACAACATCAGCAGTTCCATCAGGGGATCCGTCTTCAATTATTAATATTGAAAGTTCAGGATATAGAGAAGTAAGCGTTTCTAACATCCTTTGAATATTATCAATCTCATTATAAGTAGGGACTATGACAAGGCTTCTGTTGTAAGGGAGCACTAGAAAATCTCCTTAGCAATTTTCATAACATTATCAGATTTACCCATTGTGTAATAATGAAGACATGGAACATTCATGTTCTTAAGCTCTTTAGACTGCTCAATTGCCCATTCAATACCAACTTGTCTAACATCCTGATTCGTTTTACATTTTGCAACAGCTTCAACTAGTGGATCCGGTAAATCAATATGAAAGATACTCGGTAAAACAGTAAGCTGAGACAGGGTAGATAGAGGTTTTAGGCCTGGAATAATAGGAATATTGATTCCAATCTCACGGCATTTATCTACAAAGTTAAAATACTTTTTATTATCAAAAAACATTTGAGTAACAATATATTCAGCACCAAGCTCAACTTTTAGTTTTAAGTAATTTAAATCTATATTGAAATTTGGAGCTTCGAAGTGTTTTTCTGGATAGCCAGCAACACCGATACAGAAGTTTGTTGGGTCTGAGTTTTCAACTTCATAGTTTAAGTACTGACCCTTATTCATGCTTGTAACTTGTTTAATAAGATCACTTGCGTAGTGATGGCCGCCTTCAGTTGGCTGAAAGCGAGCTTCTGATTTGATAGCGTCGCCACGAAGAGCGAGAACATTATCAATCCCAAGAAACTGTAGATCAATAAGAGCATTTTCAGTTTCTTCCTTAGAGAATCCACCACAGATAATATGTGGAACTGTGTCTACATGAAATCTGTTCATTAAAGCGGCACAGATTCCAACTGTCCCTGGCCTTTTTCTAATTGAAACTTTTTCTAGTAGCCCATTCTCACGCTTTTTATACATATATTCTTCACGATGATAAGTAACATCAATAAATTTAGGCTTAAACTCCATTAAGGGTTCAATCTCATTAAAGAGTTTTTGTATCCCTTGCCCTTTAACTGGAGGAAGTATTTCAATAGAGAAAAGAGTTTCTCCGTTTGCATTGTTAATGTGATCAACAACTTTTGTCATCTTTTTACCTTTTAAGCTAAGTTTGGTCTAAGCCACTTTGTTGCTTGCTCAATATTCATACTCTTTCTTTTGGCATAGTCCTGGACTTGATCATCCTGGATTTTTCCAACATTAAAGTATTTCCCTTCTGCAAGTGAGAAGTACCATCCACTTACACTTGAAGCCGGAATCATGGCGCAACTTTCTGTTAATTCTACACCAATTTCATCTGCTTTGAGTAGTGCGAACAGCTTTTTCTTCTCTGAATGATCTGGACAAGCAGCATATCCTGGAGCAGGCCTAATACCTTGATAATTTTCTTTTATTAAATCTTCGTTATTTAGAGTTTCACTATGGGCATAACCCCACAATTCCTTTCTTACTTTTTCATGCATATATTCTGCAAAAGCTTCAGCGAGTCTATCAGCAAGTGCCTTAATCATAATAATTGCATAATCATCATTTTCAGCTTCATATTTTTCTACTAATTTTTCTAGACCTAAGCCTGTGGTCACAACAAAGGCTCCTATATAATCATTTCTATTTGTTTCTTTAGGAGCGATATAATCACTTAAGCATCTATTGTATGAAGTTTGTTTAAGCATCTTTCTTTGAGACCGAAGCATACAAAGTGTTTCAACAGGAGTAGCTCTGTTAAATTCATCTTGAAGGTGAGTATGACTTCCATGTTTATCACAAGCTGATGTCTTCTCTTTCGTTGTCGCACTGTAGAGCTCAATATCTTCGTCTACAGAGTTTGCAGGAAAGAAACCAATCTTTGCTTTATTTTGAACAAAGTCAGCATCTATAATTTCTTTTAAGTAGTCTTGTGCTTCATTGAATAGTTTTGTTGCTTCTTCACCATATTTCGCATCCGATAGAATTTTAGGATAACTTCCCTTAAGTCTCCAAGTATTAAAAAATGGTGTCCAGTCAATAAACTCAACTAAGGCATTCATTGAAATATTATCAAATGTTTGAACTCCAAGAAAACTTGGACGAGTTAGTATTTGATTTTCCCATTTAGTTGGTAACTTATTTTGTCTTGCAACATCAAGGCTTACAAGCTCATACTGTTCATGCCTGTTAGCGTGCTCTTCACGCATTTTAGAATATTGTTTTTTAGTTGAAGACTTAATATTTTGGTAGTCAGTTATAAGCATTTGGGCCACTGGGACACTTTTAGAGGCATCAGCAACATGAATGACAGCTTCATCAAAGTGAGGATCAACTTTTACTGCGGTATGGATTCTACTTGTTGTTGCACCACCAATCATCATAGGGATATTGATATTTTGTCTTTTCAGTTCACAA
>CAXGOD010000056.1:0-9431 GCA_964011245.1 uncultured Bacteriovoracaceae bacterium
GTCGTTATCAACCATTTAGGTAAGATAATGAATACGGTTATTAAGCGAGTAAAGCTTATGGCCCAGTACGCCTTTCAAACCAAAAGTGATCATATTTTTGGTATATCAGGTCCTTCAAGTGCTGCAATGGAGATGGCCATAAGTTCTGTTTTAACTAAGGGGCGAAAAGTTCTAGTACTTAACCTTGGTACTTTCTCTGCACGATTTGGTGAAATGGCCTTAGGAATGGGAGCCGAAGTTGTAGAACTTAAAAATGATGCAAACCCATTTACTGTAGAACAAGTCAAACTTGCTTTATCAAAAGAAAAATTTCATGCAGTTACTATGGTTCAAGGTGAAACAAGTTGTGGAGTCAAAAATATTTATATTCCAGAAATCTCTAATGTTGTTAAAGAGCATGGAGCTTTAATGATTGTAGATACTGTTTGTACTTTAACTACCATGCCACTTTATATGGATGAGTGGGATCTAGACATTGTTGTAACTGGTGGTCAGAAAGGACTCTCTTCAATTCCAGGAGTTTCACTAATTGCTTATTCACAAAAGGCTTGGGATGTTGTTAATGATAGAATATCTCCATGTCCCCATTGGTGTTTAGACCCTCGTAGAGCAGAAAAGTTTTGGAAACATCAGCAATATCATTACACAGCTCCAGTTCCAGGAATTCTAGCAATTCATGAAGCTTTAAGACTTATCTGTAATGAAACACTTGATAAAAGATTTCTGCGCCATGAAATAAGTTCCTACGCACTTCAAAGAGGGCTAGAGGCCATGGGTCTTGAACTCTTTGTGCCACAAGAATTTAGGTTAGACTCAGTAGTATCAATTCAAATGCCTGAAGGGATTGATTCAACGGACCTTATTCAATATATGATCAAAACCTTTAGAGTTGAGATCTCAGGAGCTTTCGGGCTTAACATTATTCGTATAGGGCAAATGGGTGAACAGTGTAGATCACAACATTTATTTAAAGTACTCTATGCGTTAGGAATGAGTTTTCGACACTTTGGACACTCTTTAGATATTGCAACTGGTATGGCCTCATTGGAGAAAAATCTGGTAAAAGATTCTGAACACTTTGTTGAATAGAAAGGTGAAATTATGTTCGGATTTTTAGCATTACTCTTTATCTTAATCCCTGCGATTGAAATATACCTATTAATTGAAATCGGCGGCTTTATTGGAGGGTTTAACACAATCCTAGTTGTTGTTGTAACTGGAATCGTAGGAGCTGCTCTAGCTAAGGCACAAGGTCTAGCAGTTTTAAATAAAGTTCAAACAGATCTTAATGGTGGAAAGCTTCCTGCTGATCAAATTGTTCACGGCCTTCTCGTTTTTGGTGGAGGGCTTTTACTATTAACTCCCGGTTTTTTAACTGACGTACTAGGCTTTTCAATGGTTGCTCCTGGCTCAAGACATCTTATTGCAGCTTGGGCAAAAGCGATGTTTGAAAAAGGTATAGCTTCTGGAAATATTAAGTTTGGAAGCTTTGGAAACATGGGTGGCCAAGGTCCAACTGGAGGTTTTCAGTCTTATACTTATACATCAACTTCAAATGAGTTTGAACAATCGCCCTTTCAAGATGAACCTGAAATAATCTCAGACGATAATGTTATCGAAGTTGAGTTTGAAGAAAAAGATGAAACAGACAAATAATATACAATTAAATATTGATCACGATCTTTATACTAATAACCTTAAAGACTTTGACTTTGACTCTGTCTATTTACTCCTTCATGGTTATCTTTTAGATGGCGAGTTTATGTTTAATAAACTTAAGGATTCACTTCCCAAGAACTCATTAATCATAGCTCCTAATGGACCCTTTATGGTTCCACAAAAAAAAGAAGAAGAGTACTTTCCTAAATA
Source organism: uncultured Bacteriovoracaceae bacterium (assembly GCA_964011245.1). GTDB lineage: Bacteria > Bdellovibrionota > Bacteriovoracia > Bacteriovoracales > Bacteriovoracaceae > CAKZJW01. The sequence continues at coordinate 1,870 of CAXGOD010000056.1, forward strand.
TGGTTGGTACTTCTTTGATCCAACAAAAAAAACTTTTTACATAAATTATGAACCTGCGGCTGACTATTTAAAAACGATTCTTTCAAAATATAACCCCAACAAGAAACCTGTAACTATTATTGGTTATTCCCAAGGTGGTTATCTTTCTCCTAAAGTTGCGCAGATTGTTCCTGAGGTTGAAAAAGTAATTGGTTTGGCCTGCGTTTTTAGAAATACTAAATTTGAATATAGATCAGATGTAATTTTTCATCAGGTACATGGAAATATAGACCTTGCAGTTGAAATGCCAGGAGCACTTGAAGAATGGGCGATCCTTAAAGAACGTGGCAACCAAGGTAAATTCATTGAACTTGATGAAGTTGGACATAGGTTTTCAACAGAATTCTTAGTAGCACTTAAGGATTTACTTTAATGATTGAAGATAAATACCTTTGGGATATATCCAAAAAAATAATTGCCCACGATACTGTAAGTTTTAAAACAAACTCTCCCTGTGCTTCTTTGATTGCGAATGAATTAGAAGATATTGGTTTCAAAGTCATCATTGAGCAATATAACGATAACGATGTTATCAAAGAGCAAATCGTGGCCCATATAGGGCCTGAAGTTGAAGATGGCATTATATTTTCTGGTCATATTGATACTGTACCTTTTGAGAATCAGGTTGGTTGGACTAAGGATGCACTCAAGCTAACCTTTGAAGATGATAAGCTTTATGGCCGTGGCTCTACAGATATGAAACTTTTTATTGCTCACTGCTTAGCAGCTTTCAAGGAAATGGATCTCACTAAATTAACAAAACCAATCGTTTGCATCTTCACTGCGGACGAAGAAGTTGGCTGTCTTGGTGCAAAACGTCTTGTGAAGAAAATTGATACCATAATGGACAAGTTGCCATTACCTACAAAAGCAATCATTGGAGAGCCAACATCTTTTAATATCATCAATACTCATAAAGGGATTGTGCATTTTGATATAATTCTAAAGGGAATAGCTGGACATAGCTCTCGCCCAGACCTTGGACATAATGCCATTGAAGATTTGGGAATGGTTATAAGTCTTATAAAAGAAATGAATGAACACTACTCTAATCAGTTGGATGAAGATATTAAAAAGGTTTTCCCAGATTTTCCCTATAATCACCTGCATATGGCGATTTCTAAAGCGGGACAAGCATTAAATATGATCCCAGATTCAGCTAAGCTTAGTATTAGTTATAGATGCTTTCCAATGGACCCTCCATTAAAAATATATGAGGAGCTAAAAAGCAAAATACAAAAATTAGAAACTAAATTCAATATTGAATTTGAAAATCTTTTTGCAACTCCTGGACTTAGGCAAAACTACGATCAAAAGCTTGTAAGTGTTTTAAAAGAAATTACTAAGGGTGATGTACAAAGTGTTTCTTTTGCAACTGACGCAGGATACCTAAGTCAAGCTGATATAGAATGCTATATTTGTGGACCTGGGACTATAAAAATGGCCCATCAACCAGATGAATACATGGATATTAAAGACTTTTTGCAAGGTAAAGACTTTATCAAAAATATAATTAAAAAATATCTCTAATCACTGCGTCATATATTTGTATCATTGCTCGAATTTTGTTAGCTTGAAACTTTATTAATAAAACATTGGATTTCTCATCGATTTAATCGAATCATTTCTAAGTACTGCAGTGTCCTATATCTGGGGACTGCCAACCATCACTCTTTTAATTGCTTCTGGAATTGGACTCTCCTTCTACTTAGGTGGAATCAAAGGTGGAATTCAGGCAAAAGCTTTTTTTCACGGCATTGCGGTTATCCGTGGAAAGTATGATGATCCTGATGATCCAGGTGAAATCTCGCATTTCCAAGCGCTTATGACAGCACTTTCTGCGACTATCGGTTTAGGTAATATTGGTATCGTTGCTATCATTATCAAACAAGGTGGACCTGGAGCTATTTTTTGGATGGTTGTTGCTGGTGTCATCGGGATGGCCACTAAGTTTGCTGAGGGTACACTCGCTACACTTTATAGAAAGTTTGACCAAGACCGCGTTTTTGGTGGTCCTATGTATTATATTGAGTATGGTTTAGGTAAACGTTTTAAGCCTATGGCAAAGTTTTATGCTATCTCAATTGCTATTGGTAGTTTTGGTATCGCAAATATGTTCCAAACCAATCAAGCGGCACAAATTCTGGATGATGCTTTTAATATTCCACGTCTTGCTACCGGTATCGCCCTTATGGTTTTTACAGGTTTAGTTATTATTGGTGGGATTAAAAGGATCGCAAAAGTGACTTCAGTTCTGGTACCTGTGATGGCCACAACATATGTCATCGGATGCATCATCGTTCTAAGTATTCATATGGATAAGCTTCCAGGAATTATCTCTTCTATATTTATTAGTGCATTTCAAAGTGAATCTATCTTCGGTGGAGTTGCCTTTGGTATTCATATGGCCATTTTACAAGGTGTAAAACGAGCTTGTTTTTCTAACGAAGCAGGACTTGGTTCTGCTGCTATTGCTCACTCTGCAGCCAGTACTAAAGAACCAGTTCGAGAAGGAGTTGTTGCTCTGCTTGGGCCATTTATTGATACAGTAGTCATTTGTACAATGAGTGCTTTAGTTATTTTAGCTACAGGCGTATGGCAAACAAGTGATGCTGTTGGAGTTTCTTTAACAGCAGCAGCCTTTGATACAGTGATCTTCGGGTTTGGTAGCTACTTCATACCAGTTGCCGCAACTTTATTTGCTTTCTCAACACTAGTTAGTTGGTCTTACTACGGTGAAGTTTCTATGCATTACCTTTTTGGAGACAAAATGGTTAAGCCATACAAAATTGTTTTTTGTGTTGTTGCTGCCTTAGGTGCTATTTGGTCAATAAAAGCAGTACTCGATTTTTCAGATTTAATGATAGGGCTCATGGTATTCCCTAACCTTCTTGCTATATGGTTGTTAATGCCAGTACTGAAAAAAGAAGTGGTTAGATACTTTGATAAACTTGATAATAAGCTTTTTAAAAGAAAGGATTAATATATGTCACAAACACACGTAATCAATTCACAATTAATATGTTCAAGCTATAACAAAGACTACCCAAAAGTCGTTAAAGGGGAAGGGTCTTTCCTTTTCGATTCAGAAGGGAAAAAATACCTAGATACTTGTGGTTGTACTGCAGCAGTAAGTTCTATAGGTCACGGAAATGAAGAAGTTACTCAAGTTCTAGCAACTCAAGCTCAAAAACTTGCTGTTCACCCTACTCACCTTTTTTATAATGATGAACTAGAAAGTTATTATAAAAATGTTTGTGACTTTGCTCCAGAAGGTTTCAATCACGCATGGACAATTTGTGGCGGAACTGAAGCGATTGAGAATTCAATAAAGTTAGCTTTCCAATATCATGTATCTAAAGGGAATAAGAGAACTAAAGTAATCGGCCGTTGGGCAAGTTACCACGGTAATTCAATCTTAGCTCTTGATGTTGGTGGAATGAAGGTTCGTCGTGATTACTATACAGATCTTATGACTAATCACTTACATGTGAGTCCTTGTAATATCTATCGCATGCCAGAAGACATGACTGAAGAGCAATATGAAGACTCTCTAGTTAAAGAATTCTCAGATACTCTTGAAGCAAACAAAGATGATGTTATTTGTTTTATAGCAGAGCCAATTGTTGGTGCCGCTCTAGGAGCTGCAGGACCTACAAAAAATTACTTCAAAAGAATGTATGAGTTATGTCAAAAGCATGATGTTCTTTTTATTGCGGATGAAGTTATGACTGGTTTTGGTAGAACTGGGAAGAACTTTGGTATTGAACATTTTGGGCAAGCTGATATTTTAGCTTGTGCAAAAAGTATCAGTGGTGGTTACTTCCCTCTTGGTGCAGTTATCGCTCATGACAGAGTTTTAGAACCAATTCAAAAATCAGAAAAGCCATTTTTTAGTGGTCAAACATATTCTTGTATTCCTCTAGCTGCTGCTGTTGGTGACAAGGTTCTTGAAATTATCAAAAGAGATAAACTTGTTGAGAACTCAAAGACTATGGGAGCCTATCTTAAAGAGAAGTTTGAAGCTCTAAAAGAGATTCCAACTGTTGGAGATGTAAGAGGACAAGGGCTTTTCTTATCAATTGAATTTGTAAAAGATCAAAAAACAAAAGAAGTAATTACTCCTGAGCTAATGTATGCAAAAACTGTTGAAAAAAACGCTTTCAAAAATGGATTGGCCACTTATGGAGCTCGCGGAACTGTTGAAATGAGCAAAGGTGATCATATGCTTTTTGCTCCTCCTCTTAACCTTTCAAAATTAGAAGCTGACCTAATGTTTGAAGGAATGAAGCAAAGTATCTTAGATACAAATGCCGAGTTAGGCCTCTAAGCCCCCAATATTACATTAACTGTATACTAACTTTGACATAAAAATATTACACGGCGAGTCTAAAGCTGGCCATTTTAGGTCTATAATCTCAAGAATTATATTATTAAATATTTAAGGGATTACTATGACAACAGCAGTACCTAAAGACCAAAAAGTAAGCTTCGGTGACAACCTTATGAAGTGGGTAATTATCGATCCACAAGTTATTGAAAAAGGTAATAGAAAAATTATTAAGTTATTTGGAGAGAAGTTTCTTCTTGGAAAAATACTTAATAAAATCGTTTTCCTAGTTAGTCTGTTGGTAGATCTTGAAACACTTTTTATGGTGCTTATTCGTTTAAGGGAAAGTTTAAAAACTTCAACTGAACCATATTTCAAACAAACAATTGATGCTTTTCAATGTAAAGTAAATAATAAAGGAATAGACCTTTCTAAAATTAAAAAAGAAGGGCCAGCAGTTTTTTATGCAAACCATCCACTTGCAGGAATGGACGTTTTTGCTGTTATGTCACAGCTTGAAAAAGTTCGTCCAGATGTAAAAGTTGTTGTTGCAACATTCCTTGAGAACTTTCCAGGACTTGAAGGAAAATGCTTTGTTGTCAATAACCAACTTTATGATGGGGCTAAAGAATATAACAAAGATAAAATGACTCAAATTAATGATCATATCAAAAATGGTGGAGCACTATTAATCTTTCCTTCTGGAAAATTATCACGTTGGGAAGGAAGTAAGTTTCATGCAGTAGATGCTGAGTGGAAAAAAGGCTTTATCAAAATTGGTGAACACCATACAGAAACTGATTATTATCCAGTCTTCTTAGAAGGTGAACCATCTAAAACCTATTTAAGACTACAAAGTATCTCAAGACACTTAGCTAATCCATATGTATTTAAAGAGCTTTCAAATCGTGTTGGAACTGATGCAGACTTACATATTGGACCAGCAATTAAACTTGCAAGTATTCAAGATAAATCATACCCAGAGCAAATTACATTCTTAAGACAAAGACTATACGGTCTTGGACATGAATACTTTAATGCTCTAGAAAGAAAATCTGATAATACTGATTTGGCTACGCAACTGCTTGGTCAAAGTTCATAGACGATTCTATTGATTCAATAACTTCAGCTATAACTTGGGTTGCTTCTGGCATTGGCATTAGCGCCCAAGCATGAATCATTTCCTCAAACGTTCTCAAAACAACTTGTGAATTTATTTTTACAAATTCCATTGCCGTTGGGTGAAAGATTTCATGAGTTCCTGAATAAACAAAAATATTACTATCAAGCTTTGAAAAGTCTCCATAGAAAGGCGATACATAAGGAGATTTTAAATCATCACCTCCATAATACTTGGCCATTTGATCTAAGCCTTTTTGAGCAAGAAATGGATCATTAGCATCATATTCACTGCTATCAACAGAACTCGATAAGTCTAACCAAGGTGAAAAAGTATAAATACCTGTAGGAGTCTTTAAACCTTTATCTTGTAACATTAAAGAGAAGCCTAAAGCTAAGCCTCCACCTGCTGAATCTCCTAAGATATAAAAAGAATCATAATGACAAATAACCTCATGGTAGAACTCTTCTAGAAAAGCTAAATTATCTTTATAATTATTCTCTGGTGCCTTTGGATAATCAGGCAAAATTCCATCTACGGCTAATTGATCACAAACCTGACCTAGTCTATGCAACTGTTGTTTAAATGGTCCTAAAGCATAAGCTCCGCCATGTAACCAAATAACAAGTGTTTTTGAATTATGACTTTTAAAAAAGCACTTACGACCAGCAAGTTCAGTAAGATTATACTTATGCCTTTTGGCCTCAAGAGGTGTTAGAGACAAGTTACGCCTTCTCATATGCTCAAGATCTAGATCATCACTTTTCCAGTTCTCTTTTATTCTTGCGGCTTTGAAGCCTACTTTGATTACTTTTGACATTAGACTACTCATAGAATCATTGTAGAATATTCTAGATTTTGTCTCTACCGGGTTAAATATTCATGAGTTTGGAGGTCAGCTATCCCCAAAGGATAGTGCCATCATCGGCTAAATTAACGTCTAAAGCCCTAGGATCTTTAGGGAGTCCAGGTAAAAGCATAGTATCGCCTGTCATAGCAATAACAAATCCCGCACCTGATTGAATCTTTAAATCACGGATATGAATGGTGTGCTCACCTTTTTTAAAATCAACGTTATTATTGTCCCCAATACTTAAAGGTGTCTTGGCCATACAAACTGGAAGATGATTGTAACATTCAAAGCTTACAAGTTTATCCAACGCCTTAGCTGACCAATCAATACAACTGGCATGGTAAATATTCTTGCAAATGGTCTCTACTTTCTCTTTAATACTTTGATCTAAACTATAAGAAAAATTTACCTTTTTAACTTCAATGTTCTCTATTACAGTTTTTGCTAATTCTTTTGCTCCATTTGGTCCTTCGGCGAAGCAATAACAAAACCACGTTTTCCTTTTTTAGAATTGAAAGATCTAAGTGCTCTATCGTTCATATCTAAACATCGCTTCCATAAAATCTTTGAATCAAGATGTGGCTCTTTGTGATGAAAGATATGATTATCAATAAGAGCTGAAATCATATTGTTTGCAGCTTCTAGCGCATAGAAATCACCTGAAAGTCCAAGATCAATTCTATCTTTTGGAATAACCACGGACTTCCCACCACTAGTTGCTCCCCCTTTTTTACCGAAAACAGGTCCTACAGAAGGTTGGCGCAATGTTGCTGTTGTATCAAAACCCAGTGAATTTAAGGCATCGATAAGGCCTATAACTGTTGTAGTTTTTCCTTCTCCATATGGAGTTGGACTCATAGCTGTAACGAGAATAAGTTTTCCCTTTTTCTCTTTATTCTCAAAGGTAGGAATACACTTGATCTTCGCCACTTGCTCATGGGCCATAAACCACTGGTTATCATCAATTTTCCACTTTTTAATTTGTTCTTTAAACCACATTACAATATCTTAGTGATTAAAAATCTTTATGCAAATAGATGCACTGCACACAATGTGGCATTTTAATAATTTTGAGATAGTATCTCCAAAGACGGAGACATATATGAAATTTATCTTAGTACTACTTCTAATTTTAACAGGACTTAATACGCAAGCTGCATATAGAGTTGACTTTGATTTAACTCCAGATGAAGTTTTATTAGAAAAACTTCTTGTTCCTG
>CAXGOD010000057.1:0-9383 GCA_964011245.1 uncultured Bacteriovoracaceae bacterium
TTGTGCCAATGTTTGGTTAGCAAAAGAGTTACTCATAACAAATGATGGGTGACCTGTTGCATATCCAAGGTTAACTAATCGACCTTCAGCAAGAAGTATAATTTGTTTTCCACTTTTTAGAGTATATAGATCAACTTGAGGCTTAATTTCTGTTTTGTTTTCACAGTTATTGTTTAACCATGCAACATTAATTTCATTATCAAAGTGTCCGATGTTAGCAACGATTGACTTGTCTTTCATTTTTTCAAAGTGCTCACCACGGATGATGTCATAGTTACCAGTAGTTGTAATGAAGATATCCCCTTCACCAACAACAGTTTCTAGTTTCTTAACTTCATATCCGTCCATTGCAGCTTGAAGAGCACAAATCGGATCGATCTCTGTAACGATAACTCTTGCACCTGAACCAGATAATGAAGCAGCTGAACCTTTTCCAACATCTCCGTATCCACAAACAACAGCAACTTTACCAGCGATCATAACATCTGTTGCTCTTCTAATTGCGTCTACACAAGACTCTTTACAACCGTACTTGTTATCAAACTTTGATTTAGTTACAGAATCGTTTACATTAATTGCTGGCATAGGAAGAGTTCCATTTTTAACTCTTTCATATAATCTGTGAACGCCTGTAGTTGTTTCTTCAGAAAGACCCTTAATAGCTGGAACCATTTCTGGAAATCTATCAAGAACCATATTTGTAAGATCTCCACCATCATCTAAGATCATATTTAGTGGCTTACCATCTTTAAAGCTAGTTAATGTTTGCTCAATACACCAGTCAAACTCTTGCTCGTTCATACCTTTCCAAGCAAAAACAGGAATTCCTACGGCTGCGATCGCTGCTGCTGCTTGATCTTGAGTAGAGAAGATATTACATGAAGACCATGTTACGTCTGCTCCAAGTTCAATAAGAGTTTCAATAAGAACTGCCGTTTGAATTGTCATATGAAGACAACCAGCAATATTAGCCCCTTTTAGTGGCTTGCTAGGTCCATATTCCTTACGGATGGCCATTAATCCTGGCATCTCAGCTTCTGCTAATTTAATTTCTTTTCTTCCCCAGTCTGCTAGGGAAATGTCTTTTACTTTGTAGTTCGTAGACATGTGGATCCTCACTTTGTCGAATGAATAATAATATAGGGCCATCTTAGGAAACTATAGCCGAATCGTAAATGTTTAATATGCTGCAAATGTTGTATATTTTTCCTTAAATACCTAAAAAAACAAGACAAATGCTATGCAACAAGCTAAAACCGCCCCAGAAGGAAATGGTATGAGTAAAGATAAAGAAATTATTAAGTACAAAAACGCATTTTTTGCATCTTGCCCCACTGGCCTCGAAGAGATTTTAAAAGTCGAACTAGAGGAGTCTGGAGCTGGAAAAACACAAACAGTTAAAGGCGGCGTTCACTTTGAATCATTTCCTGAGATTGCTATTAAGTGTATTTTGAATTCAAGAATTGCTAGTAGAGTCTATAAGAAACTTTTTGGTTTCGAAGTAAAAGTAGAAAAAGATATCTATTACCGCGGAATGGAAATTAAATGGAAGTCTGTCATGAATCTTGAACAGACTTTTAAGATCAATGTCCTTCAAGGCAAATCACCAAAAGGAACAAAGAGAAGCAAGTTTTCAAATAGCATGTTTTTAGGTCAACAACTTAAAGACTCTATTGCTGATAGATTCAGAAAAGACACAGAAGAAAGGCCTAGTGTTGATAAATACGACCCAGACGTAAGTTTATTAATGCATGTTATTCCAAACGATAATCCTCACTCAGTAAAAGAAGATGTTACCGTTTTAATAGATATGTCAGGACAACCATTAAGTAACAGAGGTTATAGAGTTAAATCTTTTAGTGCTCCTGTTCGTGAAAACCTGGCTGCAGGGATTTTAAAGCTTACAGGTTATACGGGTAAAGAAACGCTAGTGGATGCGATGTGTGGATCGGGAACATTTCTAGCAGAAGCAGTGATGATGAAATTTAAAATCGCTCCTTGTTTTTTAAGACTACAAGACTTTAAAGACCACGGAGATGAACTCCCATGGGACTTTTTAAAACATAACTACTATACAAAAGATAAATACTTGATTGAAAACACAGAAAAGTTTATCGAAGAAGTATATGCAAATTCTCAAGCAGCACTTAAAAGTGTAACTGCTGGTTCAATTTTTGGTTATGACACAGATAATGGCGCCTTAGACATTGCTCAATACAATCTTCAACTTGCAGGCCTTCTAAAAGGAATCTCTTTAGAGCAAGGAGATGCAACTAAAGTTGCTAAACCAAACTCAGATGGTGGAATTTTTGTCGTTAACCCTCCTTACGGAGAAAGACTGGGTGAAGAGGAAGAGCTCAAAGGCGTTTATCACGAAATGGGTGAAAATCTTAAGAATAACTTTAAAGACTACAGAGCTTATATATTTACTGGAAATATGCCACTTCTTAAAAAGATCTCTTTAAGAACATCGAAAAAACATATTCTTTTTAACGGTAATATTGAGTCTAGATTAGCTGAATATCTACTGTATTAGTACTTTTTGATTTATAGAGACTTTTTGTTCATCAATTTCATAAATTAAAATATTTCCCGAGTGATTTACAAACTCTATTTGTTTTCGAGATAAACGAGCAAGTCCAGTATATGTCCCTCTAAATTTAATTATATGAGGCCCAACTCATCTCATTTGAGTCACAGTTTCTGGTATTAAAACCTGCTTCATTTGCCTTTCTATTTGAAGGAACTAAAGATCTAAGTAGCAATCCAATATTTGGAATTTTAATTTTCGTCTCTTTTCGAGGAGCTGCAGAGGCTTTATCTATAAGCTTACCTTTTTGGTAATATTCTTCTTTATAGATGGAGCCATCTGAATTGTAAGTTTTGTATGGCCCATGTTTTTTATTTATCCCATCAAACTTTTTTTCACAGATAACATGACGAGTAGGCTCAAAGTCCATATTGAACTCAAGTTTCAATCCGCCATCAGGAAACTCAAAAGGATAAGCGTTAAGTGAAAGTATGAAGAGAAAACTACTCTTTAGGATTAAACTTTTCATCTAACTTCATAGCAAGTTTTGGACTAGCAAATTGCAACAATGCTTTTTTATTCACAATTTTTCCATAATGTTTATCTGATCGACTAAAGAAGTAGCTGATAATATCACTATCTTTCAAAAAGATGGTGTGGCCTTTACCTGCAAATTTTCTAATTATAAAATCTGAATCCAATAAGAGAATATCTCTAATCATAAAGTTTTTAGCAACGTACATGATAATTGTATAATCACTCATTTCAACAAGGGATTTTTTAAGTTTTACGCCCTTAGGGCTTGTTACGTCTTGCCAGTGAATCTTCACTTCAACTTTTTTTCCATTTTCTAAATGAAAATCAAAACCTCTTTGAGAGCTAGATTTAATTTGTTGCAATCCAAAAATTGTTTTTCCATACCACTCACCTAATTGGATTGGTAGGTTCTTACCATTTACAAGAACTTTGTAGTCCTTCATGATTTGATAAACCTGGTTAACAATTTCTACTGCTTCAAAGATCTTTTTATTATCTGGAAGATGAATAATTCCAATTGTTTTTTTAGTTTTTAAAGACAGCTTCTTATTAAATAATTTCTGATACCATTGCTCAAAAGACTTTAGCTCTAAAAAATCCAATGAACTATAAACATAGCCTTCTGATTGCAATTGCCCTAAAGACTCAACTCTTTCAGGATGTTTTTTCTGGAGATATGAAAGAGGAACAAACTGTTCGTCATTCTCACCGCGAACATACATAGTGTCTTTCCAGTAGTCACTACTTCCATGAGATTGCTCGGAAAAGTCCTTTGCTACCTCTTCGATTAAATTTTTCACTTAAGCCTCAATTTTTTAAATAAATACTCTAACATATTAACATTATTTTAAGCTTTTTTTAAGTGAGAAAATACTTGTTATAGTGGAGTGGTTTAAACAGGAAGCCCCGAGTTAGCTCGGGGCGATTGATTATAACTTATACTTGGTAAGATCTTGATCCATACTTGTAATAGACTTCGCTAAAGAAATAGCTTGGACTAAATAACTTGAACAGTAAATTTTAAAGTCGACGATTTTAGTCTCAAGAAATTCTTTTTCATCCCCTGATGCTGTCTTAACTTTTTCATCTGCAATCCACGCACTTTCCATCAGTCTCCATGCAACAACAATATGTGCAGATAAGTCTAAAAAGTCTTTACAGTTTTGCAGAACCATATTCATTTCATCATTCTTTGCTTTTTTACCAATGAATCCCATCGCCTCTTGAGCTGCACCTAATGCTTTACTAAAAACACCTTTTTCAAATGTAAACTCATCAGAGAGTCTATTTGAGGTTTTAAAGACATCTTCACTTAAACTTTGAAGGGCTTTCCCACCATCTTTTAAAATTTTTCTTGTAACAAAATCAATTGCTTGGATAGCGTTAGTTCCTTCATATATAGAAGCTATCTTGGTATCTCTTGCAAATTGCTCAATTCCATACTCTGTACAGTAACCATAACCACCATGCGCTTGAATAGCTTCGATTGTTACTTTAAAGCCTTCATCTGAACCAAACGACTTACAAATAGGAACCAACAGACCAATAATGTCATTATACTTTCTATCTTTCTCAGCAAGATCAAAAAGGTTCGATGTATAAAGCATAAGAGATCTTAATCCTCGAGACATTGCTCTCATTTTAAGAAGTGTTTTCTTTACATCTGGAAGGTTAACAATTTCCGTTCTAAACTGGACTCTTTCTTGAACATATTGCTTCGTTAGCTCATATGCCAATAATGCTTGTGATTCACCTTGAACGCCAACATCCAACCTTGCTTGGTTCATCATGATAAACATATTTGTCATACCATCAAACTCTTTCCCGATAAGATAGCCTTCACAATTGTCATTATCACCAAAATTCATAACACAAGTAGCAGAAGCGTGGATTCCCATTTTATGCTCAATCCCTGAACATCTAACATCATTTGATTCTCCGCATGAGCCATCTTCATTTATTTTAAATCTTGGAACTGCAAATAAAGAAATACCCTTTGGTCCTGGTTTCCCCTCTGGAGTCCTGGCCAACACTAAATGCACATTATTTTCGTAAAGGTCACTCTCTCCACTTGAGATAAAGATCTTAGTTCCCTTTATATTCCAAAGTTTATCATTACCTTCAATAGGTTTTGCTGTCGTTTTTAAATTACCAACATCAGACCCAGCACTTGGTTCAGTAAGACACATTGTCCCTCCCCAAAGGCCGGTCATCATATTTTCAATATAAGTTTTCTTCAAGTAGTCATCTCCGACCATTCTAAGAACGTTCATTGCCCCCTTAGATAGAGCTGGATACATTGACCAACCTGTATTTGCAGCTGCTGCTAGTGATAAACAGGCTGTGCTCAATGCCTCAGGAACAGGTGAACCACCAATATCTTCCGGCATTCCTAATGCGTACCATCCCATATCATAAAAAGCTTTGTTAACTTTGTGCAAACACTCAGGAACTTTCACGCCATCAGCAGTTAGCTTTACACCTTCTTCATCAGCCTTTTGTCTTGTTGGATAAATTTCATTCTCTACGAATTTATCAAACTCAGAAAGAATCTCTTTAACACTTGCATCATCAAAGCCATAATGTTCATGCTCTGTAACTTTCAGAACATCAATCAAATTAAACAAAATATCACGTTGATCAGTCTTATAAACTGCCATGGTTACTCCCCTTTAGCATTAAGAATTAAAACTATAATAGAATAACTTAAAATGCCATTTTGGGAAAGATTGAATGATATTTGTTAAGTTTTTGTATAGGAAAATAGTTGAGAAAAAAAGTAAGGAGGCTGCGCGCCCCCCATAGATATTAGTATTGTAATTGTTGTTGAACTGGTTGGATAGTACAACTTTGGTAGTTCAGTTGGTTATATCCATTTACTGTGATTGATTGAACAATTGCACTGTTTCCATTTACTTCGCTTAGCTTTCCTGTTGCAGTACCATTTTCAATAGTAAGTATTGGGTTAGCAACGATTGGTAGTGCAGATGATACAACATATCTTCTTACATCAGTTACGTTGCATCCGTATTGGCTCTTTTGCCCAATAAAGAACTCAACCATTTGACCAATTACACTTCCACCATTTTGAAGTTGAATAGTTGCTGGCATAACTTTAACACCTTCTGCTACTCCACCAAATAATGATGATACATTGATATCAAGTCCCAGCATCTCTTGGTATAAACCGCTATTTCTGTTCATTGATCCAGTTGATCCATAAACAAATTGTGGAGCTCCGTTATTCTCAGCAACAGCTGTTGCAATTCCGTATGAGATAGAGTCTTGTGAAGCACTTGTTACTTTAATTTGTCTTCCATACTGAATTCTATCTTCCATTGCACTAATAATTTGTTGAGATTGGCAGTCACTCCAACACCAGTCAAAACTAATATTAAGTCCGCCACCTGTTCCACCACCGAAGAAACTTCCTAAGTGATAAAATTGGCTATTTACATTTGCTTCAGCAGCAAAAGATTTTTGTTGAAACGCAGCTCTTACCTGATCAATAGATTGGTAGTTCTGACCTTGAGTTCCAGTTGTTCCTGGTGGATTCCATACTCCTGTTCCAGGACTTGTTGTGCTTGATCCAGAACCTGATGAGTTGTCACCTTTTCCGCATGAAACAGATAATGCTCCTGCGACAAGTAAAATTGGTAATGTTTTAAATAAAGCTTTCATAAGCTCTCCCTTGTTTTGTCTCTCTAAAATATTCTACTAACTTGTAATACAAGAACTGTGCCAAGAGGGTGGGACATGATTTCAGAGAGATAAACCAAATGGATTGTATACTATTTTGATAGGTCAAAGGATTTTGACTAAAGTTTAGACACTTAAGAAGAAACTTCACTGTTTTAAATCTTCTTAAAAATGGCGTCATCCCTTATAATAACGACATGAAAAACTTAAGCCTTTTACTTATCATACTCTTATTTCAAGCTTGTAGCGGCGGCGGCGGAGACTCTTCACCTATTGCTAAGTCAGAAAGCTTAGATAGCATCATTAATGACTTCGAAACTGAAATGGAGGATATCGAAAAGGTAAATAGTGTCCTGGAAAGCAGCAATATAATAGTGGGTCTAAAGCAGCCAGATAATATTGATAGAGACTTTGATATTCAAGTCTCACGAGTCATCAATCAAAATGATGTTCCTTATCTTTATCTTTTTTCTCATAAAAGAAAGAACGATATCTTAGTTAAAGAACCCTTTAGTGTCTTTAAACTAAACCTTTTCACAGAAGAGGTGACTTCTTTTGAATCTCCAGAGCTTCAAGAAAGCTTTGGTCGTTTTTACAGGTATTTTGGAAGCGATAATATTCTAACTTTCAGCCCAATAAATATCTTAGCTCTTGAAAATGGAAGTTTAGTCAAGAAGTCTGCTCCTTGGGCTGAACCATACAGAATTCACTCGGCAGTTAAAAATGGAAATAATATATGTGGTTTGGCAAGAAATGCTAAGCTAATGGCCTTTAACTATAATACAAGCTCTGGACAAGCTGTTTCAACATCTTCCCCTGTCGACTACCCTATACCAGGAAAGCTTCAAAGAACCTTGGCCTGTTTTGCCAACTCAATTCATATTGTACTTAAGTCAGATACAGCTTTAAGAATCTATGACTATAATTTCTCTAATAATCAATTTACCCTTATTAAAGACATTCAAGATCTTGCCTCAAGAATTTACTTCTATTACAGAGATAATGCGAATTATGTAGCTATAAGAGACTCTCTAAAAGCTTGGGAGCGTTTCTCAAACAATGGTGCAGTCCTAAGTGTTGTGACTTCAATACCTAAAGGGATTGCTAATCCCTTTGCAAGAGTCCGTCGCTATTTAAGCTATGAAGATTCAAATGTCGCTGATCCTCATTATTATGTTCAGGTTGAAGATAGAAAGGCTGAAATATTTGAAACGCCTAAAAAAATTAAAGTAGTTGCTGGTAATAACTTCAATCCTGCAGCGAAGAGAATTATTGAAAAAGATGGTCGTCTCTTTATAGTGTCAAGAAGAACCAATACGATTTATGAGTACGATACCGAAGACAAAGAATTTGCTCAACTTGGTAATCCTCTTGCCTACGGAGTCTATGACCTTGCTATCGTTCAAGATGAAATCTACCTTTCTGTTAGCGGTAATCGTATTTTAAAATACAATGAACTAGCACCATGGACCTATGGAAAGCTAGAGCATCGAAAACTTAAAAGAAATGCAGTTGAGCACAATCCTTCTCTTTATACCCAATTTTCAAATATGAATATAAAGAACATTCCAATGGTCAGAAATAATGAAGGAGATTTATTATTTCACGGGGTTTTAAAAGATAGAGCTGGAAGTATTCTCTTTAATTATGACCTCCAAACACAAATGAACATAAATACTTATCAAACACATCAAGACCTTAATATTGCTAGTTTACAGTCAACTGATGATAGCTTTATTATAGGAACTAGATTTAATAAGAAGCGAACACAGGTTCAAGAAGGTCTAAGTGCGGAATTAATATCTTTAGATAAAGGTTTAGTTGAAACAGGAGTCTTAGTTCCAAGAGCTGGTCTTTCTCAGGCTATTAACAAATTTATCTTTTCTGGAAAAACATTCTTTAGATATGGAAACCAAATACATGAATACAAAGAAGATGAGCAAACAAGTGTTCGCATAAACTATTTAACTGGTGTTCGAAGTGGGAATGTCATACCAACAGCAAACCAGAAACTTTTATATATCTCTAATGGTAAAGTTAGAATTTACAACCCAGTCTCAAGGATTGAGGTTGATCTATATGTATTGCCAGAAGAAAAAAATATTACTAAAATTAGGTTTATGAAGCTTTTTAATAACTCACTCTTTTTCTTAGATCAAAATGGTGTTGTTAATGAGATAACTCTAAAGTATTCTGATCTAAACTTAAAAGATGAAGTAAATGATTAAAAATAGAAAAGTAAAAAATTTTTTGATATATCCAAAGTTTCAATTAACTTTGGTAGGCATTAATATATTTATATTAACAGTAACACTTATCCTCATTTTCACTCAAGTGATAACCAGTTTTAATGATATTACTATTATTGGTGAAAGGCTCAATCTGCCTGCTGACTCGGCCTTTTTTAAATTTTTGACTCACCAAAGAGATTTATTATTAACAGTTATCATTCCTCCTTCACCACCTGTAGTCATAATCTTGTCTTGGCAAAAACTCCAACATCCAATATCACCAATCGAACCAATTGACTTTCCTTTATATTTTGCACCATGAGCTTGAGCACAATCTTCAATAAGAAATAGATTAAATTCATTTTTAATTTTAACTATTTCATCCA
>CAXGOD010000058.1:0-9305 GCA_964011245.1 uncultured Bacteriovoracaceae bacterium
TCTAGATAAGTTTTTGACTGGGTATTAGTATTAAGTGGAGTTTCACTTTCTAGAGAACCAATGTCTGATACAGCGTCTTTTATTGCCTCAGAACCACAGTTCTTGTAACGTGTTAAAATATTGAGAACATCAATATTTTCATTTAAGTCTTCTTCATTAATTAGTTGATCAAGACTTGATTCTACAACTTTTAATGAAGACGCCATTTCTATTATAGGGGAGCAAAGCATCGTATTTTTCTTCTGAAGTCCATGCTTGGGATCTGAAGGGTCATAACCTATTTTAGAGAGATTAGCTTGTTTTGCCATACAGGTATCAAATGAATTATTTATAATTTCTTGACTAATATGTTTGACATCATCATCTTCTTTAAGCTGGTCAGAATAAACCTTACTAGATAATTCCCACTCTTTTTTTATTCTAGATCTTTCAATATCTGTCTTGGCTTGATTCATTAAGTTTTGATAGTGTTCATTGGATGCTAACCATTTCGCAACAATATCTTTGTCACCATAAGTCATTTGAATTGTTGGTTGATTGATTAAAACTTGATCAACAAAACGTCTTGAGACTTTAGCTTCTGCTTCATCTGAACACTCTGACATAATCGTTTCATAGTCAGTTGTATTTATTTTTTGTAAAGGAGCTTCGTTTTTTGTTATATCTATGTCTATTTTTGAATTCAAAGTCTTTTTTACTTTCTTGTTAGCACAACTAACTAGGTGGGCCCAAGTTTCTTTTGTGAACTCCTCAGCTAGTTCATCAGTTAAGTCAAAATCATCTTTAAAATCTTCTTTTTGAGCATGAATAATACCTTCTAATAAGGGTTCAATTGAGATAGTAATTGCTTGTAAAACACAGCCTTGAACAGCTTCAGTATCTGTTGCTCTGTCATCCATTTGAAGCATATTAACAGATCCATTACAGTCTCCTTCAATACATTGATTTGTATTCTTTTCACAAAATTTTTCTTTTGTTTCAAGTCTATGTTTTAAAAGAGCATCTTCATTTTTTCTTTCTTTTGACTTCGTTATATCGTATTTTTTCGCTTCAAAATCATGTCCATATTTACTGTATGCCTTGCGCTCTTCCATACAACTTGCATAGCGTTTATTAGCACTCTTTACGAGTTTGGAATTAATAAAATCTTTCTTTTGCTCTTTTGACCATTCTATTGGTAATTTGTCATAAAAACTACTTTCTATAAAAAGAGGTACTGCTTTTTCACCAATTTCTATCGCCGCATCCACACTAAAGACGTAGCCGACATAATCAGCAATATCACTTTTATTTGAATAGTTATCAAGTCTTTGCTTACTACTTAATTCATTTATAAATTTCATAGAATCTGTTACTAAATTCTTATCTTCTTCTGATAGACCTTGAGTTTTATGTAGCTGTTGCGATACTTTTTGTCTTTTAGAATTTGTTTGAAAAATAGGTCCAAGCATATCTTCTACTTCGTTTTCTAATACTTTTTCAGTAAAGGCAATCGTAGCTTCATATGATAGGTCTTCAGTAATTTTATTAAGTTTTAATAGATTTGTGTTTTTATGTTTTGAACTGATACTATTTGCAATTTTTTCAGCATCTTCCCAGGAAAGCATACTAGGCACGATACATGATTTTTTTGCCTCTAAAAGAATCATATTACTTATAAATTTATCTGATCCTTTCTTTCCACCACAGGCCATAAATTGATTAATCATGTCATCTGTTTCATCTCCAGTTAAAATTTTTAAAATTAAATGACCAATTTTTTTGGATTTTTTGAACTTGATTAGATCTTCTCTTTCAAGTTGTGAAATTTCTTGTTGAAGCTTAATAAAAGGAATTATGTTTTCACATTGTTTTCCCTCTTTATTGACATAGTCTGCTGTGAAACGAATGAAATCTAGATAATCATTGCTAAAAAAGCTTTGTTCTCCACAACTGATTGTATCTTCTGGTGTTGAAGTTGCAATAATATCAATTAATGTTGTAGGACAGTAAGATTCACTTTGCTCTACGATATATTCTGTTAATTCTGATAAGTCATTTAAATCGTCAATATGCACCTGTTCTTTGAGATTAGGATATTCATTTGGGCCATTAATAAAAACAAGAAAACCTCCCTTTGGATCTTCTTTGTACTCAATAGGTAAAGAGCTACAATTAGCTACTGGATATATAGTTTTGTACACATGAGTTTGCGCATTTACTGGTAAGGCCAGTAGTATCAATATAATGAATAAGAATCTTTGCATCACACTCCTATTTATTCAGTTCTTTATCGGAATAAATAGTTATTTACTTGAGTGATATGCTTTTTTTGTAACTTCCCAATTTTACTTATATATCTCTATAGATTTTTTAATTTTTTCATATTCTTTTAGCTTTTCAGCTTCAATTTGATTTAAGAAGTCATTTGATCCATTGTACTCATACCAATGGCGTAATCTATCTGTACCGTTAACCATATCAACAGCATTCATCTCATGCTCATATTCATATGGGTCTTCTTTGTATTTGAAATCACTACCTAAGTTTTGATAAAGCTCTTTGCATAGAATTTGACAGACTCGCCAGGGATTAAAAGCTTTTCTATCAGTAACATGGATAAAAAATCCACCACAAGCAATACCTGCATGTTTTTGAAAAGTAGGCTGGAAGTTTATAGGCCTTAAGATAAATCCTGTTTGATCAAAATCAGATAAAACTTTATCTAGGTAGGGCTTTAAAGTCCAAGGATCAATCTTTGGATGGCCTATGAGCTCAAGTGGTCTTGTTGTACCTCTTCCTTCTGAGATATTAGTTCCTTCGTAAAGGACAGTCCCTACAAAAGTAAAACAACCTTCTACTACAGGTAAGTTAGGTGAAGGCATTACCCATGGAAGAGCAGTATCTTCAAAATACATTTCCCTTTTGTAGTTATCCATTTCAATAATAGTAAGATTACATTTTTTTTCAGCCCATTGTTGTTGATGCATTTTAGCAACTTCGGCTATGGTTAGACCATGGCGCACAGGAATAGGGTGGCGACCCACAAAACTTGCAAACTTCTCTTCTAGAACATTACCTTCAATTGTGTTAGCGTCTATTGGGTTTGGCCTATCTAGAATAACAATTTCAATATCTTTATCAGCACACTTTTCTAGTATATAAGTCATAGTGTAAATATAGGTATAAATTCTTGTTCCAACATCTTGAAGGTCTATAAAGAGGTGATCAATTCCTTCCAGCATGCCATCTGTGGGAATACGGGTTTCTGAATATAATGAATAAATAGGTATTTTAAAATAGGGATGTGTGTAATGATCTGTCTCGATCATATTATCTTGTACATCTGTTACAAAACCATGTTGAGGCCCATAAACTTTCTTTACTTGATCTCCAAATACTTCTAGAAAAACCTCAAGAGAATGTTTGAAGTCAATGTCGATTGATGCTGAGTGGCAAAGAAGCCCTATATTACCTTTAAACTTCGCTCTTAGAGCTTCATTTTGCCTTAATTTATTCAGGCCAGTTATGACTTTTTTTGTCATGCGTAATATCCTTATTTTATTAACATTTAATTTTGAATTTGTTACCCTAAATTATACACGTTGATTAAAGAGAGAGAAATGTTTATTCGGTTTTTTTTTACAGTCGCAAGCTTAGCTATCTTACCTGCTTATGCAATAGAAGATTTTACTCATGAAAGTGAATTCGCCTCTATCACCAGCCGTGGAAATACGCCTTACGAATCTTATTTAACTAAGACTAGTAATAGAATAATAATTGATAAAATGCATGATGTAACTTTTGGTGGACATTACTCTTACGGTTCCATTAACGATGAGCAAATAGAGATTGCAAGAAACTGGGATGTTAATGTAAAGTATTTATCAGCTATATCAGAAAAGACTTATGCCTTTTTAGGTGGTGTTGTTGAGGGAGATGAATTTGCGGGATACTCAGAAAGAAATAATATTGACCTCGGATTTACCACAAAGTATTTAAATTCTGATGATTTAAAATTATATTTTGAATATGGATATCGCCAAACAGTGGAAGTCCCAATAGATAATAGCAAAATAAGAAAAGATCACAAACTTAGGTTCTACAGTCAAGTAGATGAGACTATATCAGAAAATGCTAGTTATGGATTATGGCTTGAGTATATTCCAAATTTAACAACAAACGAAGACTATATGATTAATTTTGAACCATCATTTAGAGTTGTCATAAATAAAATATTCTCACTCAAAGTTGCATATAAAGGAATGTATGACAATGTTCCAGCAATTGAGGCGAGAAAATACTACGACGAAACATACACAACTTCATTACTGGCCAAATTCTAGGGAGGGACCATGCAACACCAAGAGATACAATATTTAGACTTACTTAGAGATGTTCTAGAGCATGGATCTGATAAGGATGATAGAACTGGTACTGGGATACGATCTCACTTTGGTCATCAAATGCGTTTTGACCTTACAAAGTCATTTCCAATGATCACAACTAAAAAGTGCCATCTAAAATCTATCATTCACGAATTACTATGGTTTTTAAAAGGTTCAGGAAATATAACTTATCTAAAAGAAAATAATGTGAAAATTTGGGACGCTTGGGCCGATGAAAATGGTGATCTAGGTCCAGTTTATGGTGTTCAATGGAGAAATTGGAAAGATAATAGAGGTGAAACTCATGATCAAATTAAGAATGTTATAGAATCAATAAAAAATAATCCAAACTCCAGAAGACATATTGTAAATGCATGGAATGTTGGAGAGTTAGAAAATATGGCCTTGCCTCCATGTCATATGATGTTTCAATTTTATGTGGCAAACGGAAAATTAAGCTGCCAGCTTTATCAAAGAAGTGCTGATCTGTTTTTGGGAGTACCGTTTAATATTGCTAGTTATGCTCTACTGACAATGATGGTTGCTCAAGTTTGTGACCTTGAACCAGGTGAGTTTATTCATACATTTGGTGATGCACATATTTATCATAATCATATTGAACAAGTTCAGGAACAACTTACTCGTAAGCCTAAACCATTTCCTACGATGAAAATTAATCCAGACATTAAAAATATTGATGATTTTTCTTTTGATGACTTTACTTTAGAAAACTATGAAGCTCATCCTCATATTAAAGGTAAAGTTGCTGTATGATCATCTCTGTCATCGTGGCCTATTCAAAAAATCATGCAATCGGTTTAGATAATAAGATGCTTTGGCATTTATCAGATGATTTTAAAAATTATAAAAGGATTACTAGTGGTCACTGTTTAGTTATGGGAAGAAAAACCTTCGAATCTATTGGTAAACCTCTCCCAAATAGAACGAGTATTATTGTTACAAGAAATGAAAGTTATAAAGCTCCTGATGGGTGTTATATTGTTCACTCTCTTGAAGCTGGAATCGCTAAGGCCAAAGAGCTTGGTGAAAGTGAGTGCTTTATAAATGGGGGAGCTCAAATATATGAACAGTCTATTCCATTAATAAATAAAGCATACATCACAGATGTAGATTGTGAGATTAAAGAAGCAGATACTTTTTTCCCTAAGGTTGATTTTGAGTCATGGAATAAAACGGATAGCTTTCATCATCCACAAGATGATAAAAATGATTATTCATGGACGTTTAATGTTTATGAAAAACCGGAGTGGTTATTTTGTCCGTAAAAAAACCTAAACAAAAACGAAGCAAAGTTACAGTAGACTCAATCTTAGAGGCCAGTAAGATTGTAATTAAAAAAAGTGGATTTGATAAATTCAATACCAACCATATTGCTGAAGTAGCAGGTGTGAGTATTGGTTCTTTATATCAATATTTTAAAAATAAAGAGTCTATCCTTGAAGTTCTTTTACACAGAGAGCTTGAAAAAAATCGAGAAGCACTAGATAGGCTAATTGACCCCAAGTCAGATCTTTCTGTAGATGAAATTGTTGAAAAGATTGTCTTCTATTTTGTAGACAATTGGAAAGAAAAAGGAGTTTTTGGTAAAATCCTTTTTCAGTTTGTTCCTGATATCATGGACTTTTCACTTTTTAAAAGTGTTGATAAACAAATTATTCCACTTATAAAAGAAAAGATAGCATTATCTAATCAACCAATGAATCAAGAAAATATAGACTATGCACTTTTTTTAATTATCCAAAATGTCAGAAGTACAATCTACTTAACTAATACCCATTATCAAGAACTAGATAAAAATATAGTTAAGAAGGAATTAGCAATTATGATATCTAGTTATTTAAAAAATAGGTGATTACTTGAAATACCTTTTTGTTTTTCTCCTTTTCTTTTCTCAAAATACTTTTGCGCTTAAGATTACTGATATAATGCAAGAGCGTGGATTATATGCAGAAAAGAAAATTGAGCTAGAAGCTATTATAACAAAACTTAAATATAATAAAAAAAAATATGACGAGTTTTATCAATTATCTTTAAAAGATAAATATAATAAAGAGTTCGTAAAAGTTAAATTCTATCTTATTCATCATGATGAAAGGTTAAATGAGAAATTTGATTGCTCTGTAGGACAAACAGTTAAATTATCTGGAAACTTTTATGCAAAACCAAAAGGTAAAAACCTTGGAGAACTTTTAGTTCAAAGTAAAACCAAATACTCATGCTATGATAATAATGCATTTGAAAAAATAAATTCTGTCTATGGGCTATCCAGTTTAAAATCTAATAAAGACATGGCAAACAAAAAAGACATTAAAATCACTGGGTTTGTAAATAAGCTACGAATTAGAGAAAGTGCCCGAAAGACTTCTGCTTTATTTCAAATTATTGATCAAAGTAAAAAACTTCACGTGAAAGTAAATATGTTACTTATGATGGGTGAGGATAGAACAATTAATGATTTCCATTGTAAAGATGGGCAAGCCGTTACAGTTTCCGGTCCTTTTGTTCAAAATAAAAAAAGTAAAAAGACTTTAGGTATGATGAATATAATCAGCAAAGAGTTTATTAAGTGCGGTGAAGGCAAGCTTAAATTAACTGCTAAAGAGCAGAGACAAGTTAAGAAGCAAGCAGGGCGAGAAAGAAAAAAACGTTTAAGCCTTTTATTTTCAAAGTATAAGAAATATTACAAATCTAAGAAGAATAAGTTTATTCAAGAAGACTTTAATCGTGTTTACAATGAAATGAAGCAAATATGTAAGGATGGAATTAAAAATCCAAAAATTAGCTTAAAGTGTGTAAAGATCAGTTACTATGCAAGAACTATTGAACAAAGAAATCAATTATCCTTTAGGGTTCAATCAGCTAAAAATAATTTCGCTGACTGGGAACAGCTAAACTCTTATAGAGTTCCAAGAAAAAATAGTATTTTAGAGATTATTAAGGCCTTATATCCAAATAATAGTGATTATGTCATTGGAATACCAAAACGCTGTTTTCCAGATCAACAATTCAACCCTTCAGCTTCAAACTTTCCTTATAGGAAGCTTGGAGTATCAAAGTATGCCAAAGACAACTTTACGGGTATTTTACACCGTTTTAACGACCCATCACTTAAGTGTGGAAGCCTTTTAGATAGTATCTTCATGATTGGAAATATGGATGCTGATAATGACCTTGAAGTTATTAAAATTAATCTCAATTCAAAGAAACTGATTAAAGTAATTAAGTCAGATATTTAGTAAGGTTTACTCAATAAAACCCGATAAGAACCATGTATGCTTAGTTATTATATAATACCATTTATTCTTTTATTTTCCGCATTAACCTGGCGTTTAAATATAGACCCAATAGTAAGACATCCTTCTGGTTTTGGAGTTTTTCCTGATGTTGCAAAGGTTGATGAAAATCACGAATTAGAATATAGAACAACAAAACAAAAAATCGAAGATTTTATTAAGTACACTTCATATGATGGACATCTTTGCAATGATCATTATCGTGGGGATTTTTCTAAACTTGATAATTCTAGAAGTAAAAATATAATATCTGCTTCTGACCTTGCCCAAGAAATTTACGATCTTTCAAATTGTTTTGAAATTGATCCTGCTATCTATTCTTCTTTAATATATAAGGAAAGTCAGTTCTGTAACTTTGGAGGTAAAGTTAGAGATAATATTAAACCAATTAAAACATTAAAAAATAGATCAAGTGATACAGGGGCTGGTGGATTAACTATGTTTACAGGTATTGCTCGTAAGGAAATCTATGATCAACTTTTTGAAAGCAATAGAAGATATTTTCACTTCAAAGTGAGACCAAAGTTTCATAACATGATGGCAAAATGCGAATACGCTTCATCGCATAACTTAAGTATTACTGATTATTATAAGTATAAAACATCAATCAATGATCCAATTTATAATTTAAATAATATTACTAGCTCAGAATTAAAAAAACCTAAGAACTGGAAACGACAACTTCTTTATGGTGCTATAAAAATGAAATTACTTCTTTCACTTAAGGCACAGCCTGATGACTATAGTCTAAATCAAAATAGCGTTGCTCATTATTATAAAGCACTGAGAAAATATAATGGTGCTGGCGGAGCACAAGAGGCAAAATACTGGCAGTATATATTTGCGACTTATAACTCATACTTTAATTCAAAGTTCAAAGCTATTGCTGCATCAGAAAATATAATCTTCAAAGATTCTTATTGGACAAAAGATAAGACAAAAATGGATAAAAACAAAAAATAATTATTTTTTGATACCTAAGACAATAATAATTTCAACGGTGTCTTGGAACAATTTTTATAAAATTAGTCTTTTTAAACATTTGTCAGGTTTTCTGATTAAGCTCAACTAATTGTTGTACACCATTGCCTTTACTTCCTGTTGCATCATCATAATCACCAGCGAAAGTTGTCACCGATTATAGTTGCATCATCTATAAGCAATGAAACACCCTTAAACAATGCCTTGCAGATGCAATCGTAGTTACAAGATTGACTGTAATTCGAAGAAAAAGGGAACAAGCGTCGAACAAAATCGAGATGAGGCAGCGTTATTAACTAAAAACATTAAGAATGTATGCATTTAAGTACGATAAGAATATGTGAAGTATTTATTAATATGCATTCTCTTTTCTTCTAATCTTCTTGGCCAAGTCAAAAATGAAGAAACACCACAAAAAGCGTTCTCAATAATAGATAGCAATAATTCGATTGTTGAATTTAATCAATTTTTAGAAGACAAATCAGATGAATATACTTGTGGTGAAAACTTTGAAAACAAAGATAAAACAAAATTAAAATGCTCATGTATTATTCCTGAGGCAGCGCTAAATAAGAATAAGTACCAAGCAAATGATAGTGTGGTCGTTATCTCTAGAATTGCACAAAAGTCTGCAGAGTGGAGG
>CAXGOD010000059.1:0-9178 GCA_964011245.1 uncultured Bacteriovoracaceae bacterium
CTAAAACTTATTGAAGGAACTGTTGCTTCAGTACCTCCAAAAGGTGGGCGTAAACATCCTCAACAAGAGTTTTTACAAGTAGATACAAAAAATATTCTCTTTATCGTTGCTGGTGCATTTGTTGGTCTAGATAAAATTATTGATCAAAGACAAAACAAAAAACAATCTCTAGGCTTAGGTGCAAGTAAGAAAGATAAAAAAGATAAAGTTGAGAAATCAGCTATTGAACAACTTGGTGGGATTGAGCCAGGAGATCTTTCAAGATTTGGATTAATTCCAGAGTTTATTGGACGTCTTCCGGTAAATGCTATGCTTCAAGAGTTAGATGAAGAAGCATTAGTTCAAATCTTAACTAAGCCGAAAAATGCTATAACTAAGCAATACGAAAAACTATTTGAGTTTGATGGAATTGAATTAGAGTTTGAAGAAGAAGCGCTTCTTCAAGTTGCAAAAACAGCGATTAGTAAAAAAACTGGAGCAAGGGGACTTCGATCAATCCTTGAACAGACAATGCTAGATGTAATGTACGAGATTCCTGGAAACGATAAAATTTGTAAATGTATCGTTACTAAAGACTCAATTGAAGGAAAAGAAAATCCTAAATTAGTTGAAGGTGAAAGAAAAACTCCAGCTGAAACAAAAAAATCAGCTATTAGTAGTGCTAAGGACGTTGAAAACGCTTCTTAATGAACTAACAAAATTTCAAGTACATACAGGGCCCGTAAAACGGGCCTTTTTATTTGAGTAATAAAGACAGTCTCTAACTAAATAAAAGATACTTACGGACAAAAATTTCCCTAAATTGACTCTAGTAAGTAGTCCTTGATTATTTTTTTGCAATCTGGGACAATGAATATGTAGACCTCTTCTAGAAGGTCCAGCTAGAAGAAAAGCGCAGGAGGTGCTATGTCGGACAAGAAGTCATCAAATTCAAAGAATTACCCGTTACTACCACTTAGGGATGTTATTATTTTCCCTCACATGGTGGTCCCTCTTTTCGTCGGAAGAGAAAAATCAATCGCAGCACTTGAAAAGGCAGCTAAGAATGGAAATGAATTATTCTTAGTTACTCAGAAAGATGCATCTGTTTTAAACCCAGAAAGAGAAGATGTTTACGACATAGGAACTGTTGTAAATATTATTCAAATGCTAAGACTACCGGACAACACGGTAAAAGTTCTTATTGAAGGGAAGTACAGAGCGACAATTGAAGAGTTCGAATGTAGATCTGAAGGTTATTATGCAGATGTTGTTCAGTGTGAAGACATTACGGTTAGTGAAGTTGAGCTTGAAGCAACGGTTAGATCTGTTAAAAATATTTTCGAATCTTATGTGAAGCTCAATAAAAGAATCCCACCAGAGTTGCTGATGAGTATTTCGTCAATTACTGATCCATCTCGATTAGCGGATATTATTGTTGCTCACTTAACAATGAAGATTCCTGAAAAACAAGAAATTTTAAATGCAGTAAATGTTGAGACACGTTTACAACTTCTTTTAGAGAAGATGCAAGGTGAGATTGAAGTTATTAACGTAGAGAAGAAAATCAGAACTCGCGTTAAACAACAAATGGAAAAATCTCAGAAAGAATACTATTTAAATGAGCAAATGAATGCCATTCAAAAAGAACTTGGAAGCAAGGACGATGGTAAAACTGACATCAATGAGATGGAAGATAAGTTAGCTCAAAAGAATATGCCTGAAGAAGTTAAGGCCAAAGTTGAAAAAGAGATTAAGAAGTTAAAGTCTATGTCTCCAATGTCAGCTGAGTCTGCAGTTGTTAGAAACTACATCGATTGGATGTTAAATCTTCCTTGGGCAACTTATACTGAAGATGACAATAGCGTAAAGCATGCAAAAGAAGTTCTTGATGATGAACATTACGGACTTGATGATGTAAAAGAAAGAATTTTAGAATACATGGCCGTAAGAAGTTTAGTGGAAGATGCTGATAAGGGCAGTGGAACAATTCTTTGTTTAGCAGGGCCTCCAGGTGTTGGTAAAACATCCATTTGTAAATCTTTAGCGACATCGATGGGAAGAAAATTTGAAAGAATTTCTCTTGGTGGTGTAAGAGATGAAGCAGAGATTAGAGGGCACAGAAGAACTTATGTTGGTGCGATGCCAGGTAAGATTATGCAAGCAATGAAAAAAGCAGGAACTGGTAATCCAGTAATCCTTCTTGATGAAATTGATAAAATGAGCTCTGATATGAGAGGGGATCCAAGTTCTGCAATGCTAGAAGTTCTAGATCCAGCTCAAAACAAAAACTTTACTGATCACTATATCGAAAGTGAATATGATCTTTCTAAAGTAATGTTTGTTATGACAGCAAATGATATTGGTAAGATTCCAGGACCTCTTAGAGATAGAATGGAAATCATCCATATCCCAGGTTATACTCCTCATGAAAAACAACAAATTGCTAAAAACTATCTTGTTAAAAAGTCTCTTGAGAGTCACGGATTAGCTGACTATCCAGTAACTATTTCTGATAAGGTTCTTATGAGTATTGTTAGGGGTTATACAAAAGAAGCTGGTGTTCGTGGACTTGAAAGACATATGAATACTATTGCTAGGAAGGTTGCAACAGATGTTGTTACTAATGATGTAGAGAAAGGTAAGAAGTACAACATAACGGCTAAAGTTATGGAGAAGTACCTAGGGCCTATTAAGTTTGATTCAACACAAATTGAAGAAAATCCTCAGATCGGACTTGTAAATGGATTAGCATGGACAAGTGTTGGTGGAGAGTTACTTAATATTGAAGTTGTAACAGTTCCAGGTAATGGTAAGCTTCAAGTAACAGGTAAGCTTGGAGATGTAATGCAAGAGTCTGCAAAAGCAGCTTTAAGTTATGTAAGGAGTATCGGAGATAGATTAGGTGTTGACCATGACTGGTACAACAAAAATGATATCCATATTCACGTGCCAGATGGTGCTACTCCAAAAGATGGACCAAGTGCCGGGATTACAATGGCAACAGCTTTAACTTCGGCTATCGCTAATATTCCAGTAAGACAAGATGTTGCTATGACAGGTGAGATTTCATTACGCGGAAGAGTAATGCCAATTGGTGGATTAAAAGAAAAGTTACTAGCAGCTAAACAAGCTGGAATTCAAACGGTAGTTATTCCTCAAAAGAATGCTAAAGACCTTGCAAAGGTTCCGGATGAAATTAAGAATGGAATTGATGTTCATCCAGTAAGTGAAGCAGAGATGGTGTTGAAGATTGCTTTAGATCTAAAGAAGCCAGAAGACTTTATGAAAGAAAGAGCGTTTACTGTACTTGATGGAGAGAATGACGACTCTCAGCAGCAAGTAGCGAACTAATTCGAATATTTCGAAAACAAATTTGATGACTCGATGACCTCCAGTAATGGAGGTCATTTTTTTTTATTAATTTGTTGACAGAATTTAAGGGATAAAATAAATTATCAGCTCATCGAAAAATGGGCGTTTAGCTCAGCTGGGAGAGCGCTACCCTTACAAGGTAGATGTCGGCGGTTCGATCCCGTCAACGCCCACCATTTTTCTTATGAAACAAGATGCCAAGCTCTATGCTTGGTTTTTTTGTGTCTAAAATCTAAGAATTCACGGAATTATAATTCAGTAGTCAACGTAATACCGGTATGTATGATTTGCGTCATTTTAACAAATGTTAGGACTTTTTATGCACCGAGATGGTAACGTCAAACTAGATTGAGCTACTTAAATACGGGTAGTGGGAGTGGGCAAATTTTAGTAGTCTAATACGTGGTTTTCACAGCAATGATATCATTAAAAATGATAGCAGTTTGAAAACTAAGGAAACACATATGCGACAAATATCAATTCTATTTTTCTTGATGACCTCAATCATTACAACATCTTGTGGTGACTTGTTCATGCAGGATAGTAATTCAGACTCTGGTATGTCGAATATCGCAGGTGCTACATGTCCTCTTGAAACAGAGGCTTTTGCTAAAATCTTAGAAGAAGATATTTCAAACGATATTAAATGTTTAAAAGAAAAGTTAGACCTATTTATTAATATCGTTCAAACTGACCGCCCTGGATATATTTCTCAAAAAACATTAAATACTTTTATTCTTTCAGGTTCTCTTGGTGGAGATATCGATGAGAATATTACAGACGTTATTGATGGTATTTTTGAGTTAAGTTATTTAATTCTTGGTGGTGAAAAAGGTTATATTTCTAAAGAGGGTGCAGATAAACTTGTGGATATGCTTTTATACTTTAATCAGCATATTTGGAAAGTTTACAAAAAGTTTGTTGATCCACTTAATGTAAATTACAACTTGCATATAAAGGATCGTCGAGCTGTTTATAATGAAATGGTTCATATCTCTAGTAAGATTAGAAGTATTCTTGCAAAAGATAGAAAGGGAAGTATTGATAGAATTGATACTGAAAAATTCCTAGCTAGCTTTTTTGGATCTACACCGGATACACATGAGAGCATAAACTCATTAATGTTTCTAAAAAGAGTTTTTCTTGGTGGCCAAAAATATGATCTAACTCATATTGAATTAGAAAATGCTTTATTCAAACTTCCTGACTTAGCACTTGTTGCTTTTGACCTTGTAAAATCAAAGAAGTTTAACTTCACAGGTAACCTTCGTGAGATGATGCTTATTTACAATAAAGATGTGACTATCGCAAAGAACCTGCTTCACTATGGAAATGATGATTCAGAGTCTCTGTTTACGTTGTATGATGTTTACTCTGCTCTAGATTCGTTAGTTCCTGATCTGATGAGAGATATGAAGCTAAGACAATATCCTAGAGAACTTATTGAAATAAAAAGTGCTCTTTTAAATAGTTATAATGGTAAACATTTTAGTTCTGCTGAAATGGTAACTGCTTTCGATCATATGAATAATATTTTTGATGAGGGAGAGTTTTATTTCAGAGTATATGAAAACTTTAAAGATGATCTTGATGACCCAAGTCCACTGACAATTGACTTTAGTTCATTCCCTGTTAGAACTCAGAGAGAGGCAACATTCCTAGCTAATTTCTCTCGAATTGTTTATGACTATAAATACGTTAAAGGGACTTTTAAGTCACCATTCTTTTCATTCCAACATTTCAGAAACCCTGCTGGCTATATGGAGATCATGACTCTTGAGTATGCAGTTAAAATCGTTATGCAGAAGTATGGACGACGCAACGAAGATGCTCGTGGTGGCTATGATATGACACTGGATCAAACTGTTGGTTTAATTCATAAGGTAAAAAGATTTTTAAGAGATAATGGAATTACCACAGTTGGACGAGTTGGTGGTGGTGAGGCCATAGGAACTGCTGAGAACTTAGTTCTCATGTCGACGCTTTTTCAAAACCAATCAGATGGATGTGATAAAGATACAGTTTGTATGGAGGTCCCAGAGTTAACAGAGTTTCTAGTAGGTCTGTTAACCGCACTAAGTATTAAAGACTTTTTTATTGATGAAATGCAAAAAATTTGTGGAAATGATGTTGATGAATATGGAAGGATCTATGTCCAATGCTTTAGAGACAACTTTATTAAAGTTTTAAAAGAACCAATGAAAGGTGACGGTAGGGCACTAGCTGACTATATGCCGCTTCTGTATTCATATATAATGGAGTTAACAAAAGATGTTCAACAGGGTGGAGCACCAACTGAGTCTAAGGACTATGTTCACTTTTTAAGTGAGACTGAATCTTTTACGAGAACTTGTACTCACTTTGATGAGACAACTAAGGAAGAGTCACTTCCAATGAAGTCAACAGATGCCTTTGCTGTATTTGCTGGGCTTTTGAATGTTGAATCAACAGTTTTACGATTTGACACTAACCAAAATAATAAGATGGATGGTTCTAAGGGGCATAACGAAGTTATGAGCGCGTACTATGAAGTTTACCAGGGTGCAATTAAAGGTTTAGTTGCTCCTGATGGTGGTTTTATGGAAAAACTTGCTAAGCCAATCTTTCAATACCTAGTAAAATACGGAACAGTTCCTGATACTTCTAAATTCAAAAGTATTTGGGGATTTGTTAAGTTTTTACTAAAAGTGAATAAAAGAGCAGATGCATCTCGTGCAACAATTGCGACAATTCTTAAAACTCTTGGTGAGCAGTCAGAAAATGCGAAGATTCACCCATTTAAGTGTAATGAATGTTTGGGGGATCCAAATGTTAAGTGTACGCCTGAAGATGGAGACTGGGATTATGACTGGTCAGTTGAAGAGTACAAAAACTAGCAATGGCAGTATTGTCTAACGTTCCAAGTCTTTCACAATTAAAAAATAAATTTTCAAATATAGAAGCTCTCATCTTTGATATGGATGGGACGCTTCTAAACTCAGAAGTTCTTCATGCTAAAGCGCTACATTTATTACTAGAAGATGCTGCACATGTAGACATTGACTTTCATGAGCTCTTAGAGCGATTTAAGGGGCTCTCTGAGCCTGATGTGCTAGCTATGCTTATAGATAAGGGTATAGTTGAGCAAGGAACTGATATAGAGGGGTTTATTGAGCAAAAAAATGCTTACTTTGAAAAATTCTTAGAGGTAGAAGATATTAAAGCTGGCATGATTTATCCAGAAATGATCAATCTTTTAAAAGAGGCCCGTGCAAAGAAGTTAAAAGTTGCTATTGTAACTGCAAGTGAAAGAACGACAACTGATCTCTTTATAAATAACTTAGGTATTAGAGAGCTATTTGATATTATCATCACTCGCGATGATACGGAAAAAACGAAACCGGATCCAATGCCATATCTACACAGTTTTGAAAAGCTTTCCCTTGAGCCTGAAAAAACTATCATTTTTGAAGACTCTGATACAGGACACGCAGCAGCTGTAGCTTCTGGTGGTAATGTTTTAAAAGTTAACTGGTACGAAGTTTAATTATTGAAAATTTATCTCATGAAAACTACTGTCACTAATTCTGACAGATGGTAGCTCATCATGAAAAGTCATTTTAATTGCTTCTGGAATTTGAATGGCCTTGTATTTCTTACCGTTTGTTAGTCTTACCCAATAACCATCAATAATATTTCTTTCAGATGTAGTCATCTTAATAGGTTTTATACTTACAATATGATCAGGGTTAATCAAAATAGATGTTTTCTCATCTGATTGTTGAGTTTCATTGTGATTAAGAATGATGAATTTCATAAGATTCATATTGTGCTCCAAAAAATAATATTTATTGGAACATAACAGACTTTCTTAAATCTTAAGAGCTGAGTGTAAATTCTACAATAATAATAAAAAAGCCCCTTCTAGAAGGGGCCAGGTATGCATTTTAATTAGTGTTTTTATCTATCTAAAACTTCCAAATCCCATTTCTTTTGCTATTTCACCAACGATATATCCAACAGCATAGGGAACAGTATAAGGTCTGTCAGCATTATGTCTGTAGTCATGACCAAATCCCATTTTATGCACCCACTCATGTGCCATATTTCCTGCTACATTAATTGATGTCCAAGATGATTGGCGAAAGTACTTTTTATTCATCCAGATTCTCATCGTATCTGGTTTCGTATATCCTTTAACTTTAGACCAAGGATTCTTACTTCTATATAAAGATAGGTCAAAGTTCATAATTCCAACAGAGTTTGGCATAAGAACTTCTTCTCCAGTCATTAATTGCTTGTAGATTTCTTTATTAGATAAGCCGTTATTTTGGTGAAATGTTTTTTGACCTTTAAAAGTAAAGTTGTGAATTCTTTCTTTGAACTCTTGCGAGTTCATTACCGTCTCAAGAATATCAACAGCTTTATAAACTTTTACTTTATCCGTTTCAGTAAAGTTTCTCATATATACGTCTACGGTAAGAGAGTTAGAATTTTTCTTACGAGATGATCTTAAATGACTTGTTCCCATATCTTCTGGACTTGAGGTTTCATCAAGCTCTACAAAGTCTGCAAATGAAAAAGCAAATGAATTGGCTGAAAAGAGTGATAGTAATAGACTAAATAAAAGTAATTTTTTCATGTTAACCTTCCTTGGTTTGAATGTTGAAACGTCTTGTGATAAATGAATCGGAAGATTTAACCTTTATTTTACTCTGGACAATGGAAAGGGAATTTTTTTCCTTTGATTATGAAATTAAAAGACCTGAAAAACCTTATTTATGAACAAAATCATACTGCATCTGCAAAAGATCGTAGGGAAAGCCTGACATCTAAAATGTTTGAGCTTAGTAGTCAGGGAAAGGACTGTTTTAGTTGTAATGGAATGTGCTGCACTTTTGAGTTCAATTCTATGCAGTCAACACCACTTGAAACGGTTGAGGTTTGTCTAGCTCTTGCCAGAGATAATCGATTAAATGAAGAGCTCATCCAAAAACTAGAAGAATGTGTTAAGGAATTTCGATTAGAGAAAGATATTAGTATGGGCAAAGGAAAAAGTTTTAGAAGAACTTATACCTGTCCTTTTTTTAAAGAGGGTGCCAAGGGATGTAGTATTTCTTTGCATGATAAGCCCTATGGTTGTTTAGGCTTTAACCCTAAAGAGCTTGGAGTTTCTACAGAAGGCCATTGTGGCGTTTATGTTGATTCCCACTTACAACGCGAAGAAAAATATTTAGAGCAAGAGAATAAGATAAATAAAATTTTAATTAGTGAATTGGGATTGTATTGGGAGAAACTACCTATTCCTTTGGCGATTTTAGATCTGACCAAAAGGCTCGGGGAGTAGTGCGTTAGCTGTTAAGTGTTATTTAAAATTAGTGAATAAATATTTGAACTGACCTATAATGTTAGTCATTAATATTAAAGCTAAAGTATAAACTTTAACCCCTATAAGCTTTCAAGGAGCTAAAAATGACAAGGCAAGTAAGAGCACAAGCCAAACTAAACGCATTTAAAA
This sequence comes from uncultured Bacteriovoracaceae bacterium, assembly GCA_964011245.1. Classification (GTDB taxonomy): domain Bacteria; phylum Bdellovibrionota; class Bacteriovoracia; order Bacteriovoracales; family Bacteriovoracaceae; genus CAKZJW01. The sequence goes on from CAXGOD010000059.1 coordinate 8,852, forward strand.
TTCCAACGAGAAAATTTAAAGTGCCATCTGATGTAAACGGAAACCCACTTAAAGTTAGTGACTACTTTGGAGAAAATGTTTTCAAGTATGAAGACTCTGATATCTTAACTAAAAAAGATAAAGCTGAAATTGCTGAAATTATTACTTCTTCTCAACAGCTTTCAAAAGATCTTGCTGAGAAATTTGCTAATGCTGTTTTAAGCTGGGCATCAGCTAAAGGTGCAACTCATTTTACTCACTGGTTCCAACCTCTAACAGGTTCAACAGCTGAGAAGCATGATGCCTTCTTAACAATTGAAGGTGGAAAGCCAATTGAAAAACTTTCGG
>CAXGOD010000060.1:0-9126 GCA_964011245.1 uncultured Bacteriovoracaceae bacterium
ATATTTAGACCATATAGAATAAACCCATATATTTTTATAAATGGAGCAACAATCAGTGATGGAATTAGCGTCATGGTTGATTTTACTTTTTTATAGTTTACGTCATCACCTTTTTTAATTTTGGCGATAACTTTACTCATATCTACCTGGATATCTTCGATACTTTTGTTATTTATATTTCGAACAGTGTGACCAGATAAGTCTTTACCTTCTGAGTCTACAGAAACCTGAAAAAAGACTGAGATATCTTTCCTTGGATAAAGCTTACCAAAACGTAATATATTATTTATCTGTGGATACTTTTCAATCATAAGACCAGCTGCTTTGCCGGCCAGATGAGTTAAAGTAATTTTTTTGTCAGATTTATTGATATAATCAAGAGCATTTTGAATATCCACTGACTGAACACAATAAACTTGGCAATCACCTGATTGGCTATAAGTCCCCAATGCTGACTTTCTCCAATTAGACACTTTTACTTCTTTACCCAACGCAACATTTCTTGAAAACATAATTACCTCTGTAATTAAGTATCGCGTACAAAGATTATATTTACAAATGCTAATGCAGTGGATAGTTTGCTATAGATTCAAACACTTAGCGAAGGAATTTTAATGAAACACTTAATTTTATCTATGTTACTAATATTCTCAATTTCTTCTTTTGCTGGAGAAGATTTAGAAACTGATTCATTTAAAACGATTGAAGCAAAAGCTTTGGCCAAAGGAAAAAAATACGGAGTTAAAAATGTATTAGTTGTTTTAGATATTGATAATACTGTTTTAACTATGCCACAAAACTTTGGTAGTGATCAGTGGTTTGGTTGGCAGTCAAAAAACTGCATGGTGAAAAAAAATGCACCTAAGTTTTGTGTATCTAATAGCTTTGGAGAGTTACTTGATATTCAAGGGCAAATTTTTGCAATTTCTAATATGAGACCTAGTGACTCAGCAACTGTTACTGTTATCAAAAACCTTCAAAAGAAAGGCTATAAAGTAATTCTTTTAACAAGTCGTGGCCCATCTTTTAGAGATGCTACAGAACGAGCACTAAAAAATAACGGACTTCATTTCGTTCATTCTGCTATAGGGCCAAAAAAAGGTTATGCAGGGACATATACTCCATATACTCTAAAAGGTTATAAAAAAGCAGGGCTTACAAAGTCTGATATGACAAAGATGGGTAATAAAAAAGCAAGACCAGTGAGCTTTATGAATGGTGTTTTTATGACAGCAGGATTAAACAAAGGAATCATGCTTAAAACTATCCTTAATAAAACAAGATCAAAATTCAAAGCAATAGTTTTTGCTGATGATCACATCAAGCACACAAAAAGAATGCAAGCGATCATGGGGAAAACTAAAGGTATTGATTTAACAACTTATAGATATTCTAAAATTGATCCTGTTGTTAAAGCCTTTCATTCCTCTGACAAAGCTCCTGCAATTAAAGCATGGAAAATGTTAAAAGAAGTGACTTCAGAAATTTATAAATAATGAATAAGTTTAAAGACAGTTTAATAAAGAATATTCAAGAACACCCAAAGCGATATCTTTTGATATCGCTTCTTTTATTTTTTTCGACTGTTCCAGGTCTTTTATTGCTAAAGGAAGATTATTCCTATCGAATCTGGTACTCCGAATCAGATCCTCTTCTTCAAACATTTGATGAATTTGAAAAGAAATTTGGAAATGACGACAATTTAATTATAGGCCTTTATAACGAAAAAGGTTTATACAATCCTAAATCAATGCAAATGCTACATAATCTAACAAACGATATGTGGAAAGTAGAAAGCATTGTCCGAGTAGACTCATTAACAAACTTTGATTATGTATCAACTGAAGGTGACGAAATTGATGTTGCCCCATTAATTGATGAAGACTTGATTTCTAAATACACCCAAAGTGATATTGATAAGCTTCAACTCAAGATTAATAATCATGAGTTTATTGAAGGAAACTACATTTCTAAAGATGGAAAACTTGCCGTCGTAGTTGCTCAAATTCAACCAAGTTATGAGAAAATAGCTGATAATACTATAATTACGACTCAAGCTAGAGAGCTTGTAAAAAAATATTCAGATGACAATCATGAGCTGCAAATCACTGGAACATCTGTTTTAACTCATATGTTTAAAGAAGCAACAGAAGAAGACATTGCTATGCTTCTTCCCTTTGTTTATTTAATTTTTACAATTGTCTTATGGTTTATATATAGACGCAAAAGTGGAATCTTAATTCCATATCTTATTATTACAGTATCAATTCTTATGATGATGGGAACGTCTGGTCTTCTAGGTCAGAAAATAAATGCCTTATCAGGTGTTGCACCAAATATACTTTTAACTGTCGCCATAGCAGATACAATACACATACTGACTGTTTACTTTTTTGGTTTAAGACAAGGCTTCTCAAATTCTGAAGCTGTTACATATACACTCAATAAAAACTTTTACCCGACACTGCTCACAAGTATTACTACTGCAGTTGGCTTCTTTTCTTTTGGAAATGCCAAAATTGGTCCTATAGCAAATATGGGTATTAGTGTAGGCTTTGGTGTTTTTTATGCTTGGTTATGCACCTATATGATTGTTGGTCCAATTCTTCAGTTAATGCCTAAACTTAGTAAAAGATCCAATCAGCAAGAAAACTCGATACTCGATGCAGAGGCTCATATTAAAGTTACAAATAAGACTAAGCGATTTGTAAATCTTATTTATAAGCAACGTTTTTTAATTGTTCTAACATCTATAGTTATGACAATTGGTGCAATAGTTCTGGCGGGAAAATTTTTAGTAGTAAATTTAGATCCATACACTCAATTTCCATATGATCATAAATTCAATAAGGATAACCGTAAAGTTGAAAAACACTTAGGTCCATTAGATAATATTAATTTTATGATTTATGCCGCAGGTGTAGATAAAGCAAAAGATCCAGACTTTCTTAAAACAATAGAAAAATTTGAAATATGGCTTAATGAACAAGATTATATTTCAAGTACTTTTTCTATTAACGATATTTTAAAAGATTTAAATAAAACACTTAATGGCAACTCTAAGTCATCTTACGTTATACCCGAAACACAAGAGGAGATAGGCCAAGAACTACTCTTTTATTCTATGGGACTACCACCTGGCCATGATCTGAATAATAGAATAAGTATGAATAATGATTCCGTACATCTTGTTGCAAATTGGTCTATACATACTTCCCGTGAAGCTAATGAAAAAATGGAAATTATTAAGGCCAAAGGTAAAGAGCTTGGGCTAGACATGGAGATCACTGGCAAGGTTCCATTATTCCATGATCTTACTCCTTACGTTGTTACTAGTTTTCTTGAGTCATTCACTTTGGCTTTTGTATTAATCACAACTATTTTAATTATAGTTTTAAAGTCATGGCGCCTTGGTTTTTTGGCATTAGTGCCTAACCTCTTCCCTTTAATTATTGGATCTGCAGTCTATGGCATGTCCGGTGAATATGTTGATATGGCCTCTGTATTAATTGCTTCTGTGTGCTTAGGGATAGCAGTAGACGATAGTATTCATTTTTTGTTTGAATATAAGAAATATAGAGAAATTAACTATTCTCCAAGTAAAACAATAGAGCTCATCTTTACAAATACAGCTCCTTCACTCATTAACACAACTTTTATTATCGTTTTGGGCTTTGGCTCATTCTACTTTGCCAACTACGTTCCTAACGCTAAATTTGGAGTTATGGTTGCCATTATTTTAACCATTGCTTTAATCGCAGACTTAATTCTATTACCTGCTATACTAATGCTAAATGAAAAGGAACCTAAAAATGCTTAAGTATCTTATACTATTGACACTGTTTTCGACACAGGCATTGGCCAGTGTATGGGATGATGTTACTTACTCTGCTGAACTATCCTTATCATACAGACAGTTTGATAGTGATAAAAATGAAGTAAACAGGGATCAACAGGCTGCTTCTGATGGGCGCTTCTCAATTGGTCTTGAACAAGAAAATAGCAAAACATTCATCAGTGGTTTTGGTAGAATGGATGAAGGAGATAAGTCTAGAAATATTTTTAATATGGATGAGGCCTATTTCAAATATACAGTTGATACCTGGAATATAAGTTTAGGTAGCCATATTTTCAACTGGTCAGTTTTAGAAATCTTTCATCCTGTCGATAGTATTAATTCTAGAAATCTAGACTCAAATGCCACATCAACTGAGAGACTAGGGCAACCTTCAGTTGTCATCACAAAAGAGTTTGAATCATCAATTTTACAGTTTATCTCCCTGCTGCAAACTGTTGCTCCAGTTGTACCAAGTGCGAAAAATAGAAATGGACCACAAGTTTATTTAGAGGCCCCAAGGTTTATTGAAGATGATTTTGAAGTTACTAATTCTCCCGATATGCCTGAGGGAATCATTCACTACTTACATAACTTTGATAGCTTTGATTTAGATATCCATGTTGCAAGAAAGTATGACACTTTAAACCCTGTTATAGGAAGTACATACCCAACTGTAGAAAAGGTTCAAGCAACTCCTTACTATTTACCAGTCACACAATATGGAATTGCAATACAGGGAACTTTTGATGCTTTAATTTATAAAATCGAACATATTAGTTATGACTTTGATAACTATAAGGTTTGTGCGTTTATAAACTGCGTTAACTATAATGCAACAAAACTAGATCACTCATTATCTGCTCTTGGTCTTGAATACTCTAAAGGTTATAAAAACGACCACTCAGGTACGTTCTTTTTCGAGTACCAAACTATATTAGGAACTACTATAGAAGAGGCGAGAGTCCTAAATGCCTTTCAAAGAGATGCAGGGCTGGGTTATCGTCATAGTTTTAATGACTTCAATGGACATGAAATAATTGCTGTTATTGTTTACGATGTAGATGAGTATCATGAGCAAATATATAGCCTTTCACACAGTTTTAGACTAAGTGAGTCATGGAAGTGGCAAAGTGAGTTAAGAATAGTTGAGGCGGAAAAACCAAAAGATGAGCTAGAACTAGACAATTTTAGTGGATTGAAACCAATATCAGAATCGGATAATATATTCTTTAAACTAACAAAATTTTTCTAGGAATGAAGATGAAAAAATTATTACTTATGACATTATTAATCTCGACTCAAGTTTTTGCTATCACAGGACGTGAAGTAATGGAGAAAATTAAAACTAAAAATCAAGGCTATATTGGCTCTAATTCAAAAATGGTTATGACTCTTATTGATGCTCATGGGAACAAGGTTGAAAGAGTTATGAATGCAAAAGTTCTTGAGAATAATAAAAAAGGTGATAAATCGATTACTTCCTTTATCAAACCTCTAGATGTTAAGGGAACAAAACTTTTAACTTGGACGATAAAAGATGGTGCAAATAAACAATGGCTATTTCTTCCTAAGTTTAAAAGAGTTAAAAAAATTAATTCACGTAATCAGTCTGGTTCTTTTATGGGAAGTGAATTCAGCTATGAAGACATCGCGGGTCAACAAATTGATAAATATAAATACAAGCTTTTAAAAGATGATGCCGCTGCATGGACAATTGAATCAAAGCCAGTAGATAAAAGTGGTTATTCTAAAATGATTACTATCATATCAAAAGACAAACTTAATCCACTAAGTGTTCAGTACTTTGATCGTAAAGGTGAACTACTAAAAGAATCTAAGCTAGAAAACTTTAAAGCGTATAAAGCTAATAAAAAAACTTTTGATCTTGCTGATATGATTACTATGGAAAACAAACAAACAAAGAAAAGATCTGTAATCAAATGGACAGAGAGAAAACTGGGTAAAAAACACAAAGAATCTAGTTTCAAATCAACTAAGTTAAAATAAAATCACCATGGCGCGTTTATCTTGAGCGCGCCCGTCAACTTATTAATGCCTGGATTCTAAATCAAAAAATGCTAAAATAAGGCATGAAACTAATTCAACAAATACTTAATCACTCTGAATCAATCTTAAATGGTAAAAGAGAACAGATAAAGCTTTCTCTTTGTGCTCTTTTCTCAAGAGGACATGTCCTTATTGAAGATGTACCCGGTGTTGGCAAAACAACCCTGGTAAAGCTATTTGGAGAACTCTTAGGTCTTAATGTATCAAGAATCCAATTCACTAATGACATCCTTCCCAGTGATATTATTGGTACTAGCATATTCAATAAAAAAGAAAATGATTTTATATTTAAACCCGGTCCTATTTTTGGTGAAGTTATATTGGCAGATGAACTTAATAGGGCCCCAGCAAAAACTCAAAGTGCTCTTTTACAGGCCATGGAAGAAAAAAAAATTACAGCTGATGGAAATACGTATGATCTAAGTCCATTCTTCACAGTTTTCGCTACTCAAAACCCAAATTCACAAATAGGAACCTATGAACTTCCAGAGTCTCAACTTGATCGCTTTACTTTTAAATTCTCATTAGGTTATCCACAAAAAGAAGATTCTATTCAAATGCTTAAGAACAAGTCTTTAGATAGTGATGCCAGCAAGTTAAACAGAATTATCGAAAAAGAAAATATAACTCAAACTCAAAATCTCATAGAAAAAATTCATCTTGATGACTCTCTTTACGAGTATATCTATGACTTATTGGATTACTCAAGAGTCAATCATAACTTTCTTCCACTAAGCAATCGCTGTGGAATTGACCTCGTAAAAACGGCCAAGTCTTGGGCATTTATAAACGATAGAGATTATGTCATTTCAGATGATATTCAATATATTTTTCCATTTGTTGCCGGACATAGACTCATTCATCCTGGTCAGTCTACAATCTCACAAGAACATGACCTCGCAAAACAGGTGCTAAGCTCAGTACCGCTTAGGAAATAGAAGTGGGTGTACGACAAAAAATAGAACACTATGTCGATAACTATGCGGTGACAAAACAAAAGATCTATATCATTCCAACTAAAACAGGTTTTGTTTTTACAGGAATTATGTTTACTGTATTTTTAATTGGACTTTCCTATGGAAACAACCTAACACTTTCTGTGGCATTTATTTTATTTACTTACTTTGTGATCCAGATGCTTATTACCCATAAAAACCTTGCTCTGATCAAAGTAGCGAACACTTCTTTTTCAAACAATCATAGTGCCCAGGACACTAGATGCGCTATAAATTTAGCCTCTGCTGTACCAAACGACTATTACTCCATTTCTTTAAATTCTAATCTTAAAATACCACTTCAAGCTAGTGGTCTAACATTAATTGGTACTTTTCGTGCACAAAGAGGAAAATTTTCTGGGGAAAAAATAAAACTCAGCAATACAGGACAAGCTGGGTTATTTTATGCCTGGAAATACCTCAATATTAATTATTTATTTTATATTTACCCTAGACTATTAAGTTTAAATACTAAAAAAAAATTTCGCACTACAGAAACAACTCATAGCAATTTAAACTCTGAATTTTCACATCATATTCCTTACCGTCATGGATTAAGCTCCAAAAGACTTGATTGGAAAGTATTTGCTAAAACCGATCAACTTTATTGGAAAAAATTCAGTGGAGTTGAATTTAAAGATATTGAGCTAAACTTTGCCCAAATGCCAGGAACACCAGAAAAAAAGCTTTCCCATCTGGCTCACCTACTTGAAGCTGCGCATAAAAATGGTCTTATTTGGACATTAGTATTACCAAATGAAACTCACAAAAACTGTCAAGGCCACTTTGACTATATTCATTGCCTTCAAATTTTAGCAAAGGCCCGTGTGTGATTAAAGCCCAAACTCTATACTTATTATGCTTAACTTTGTTTCCTCTTATTTCTCTAGAGTTCCTACCAATATCTTTGGTACTCATTTTTGTAGTATTCTTGATTATAAGGATTAAGAAATCTTTTCCCCAATGGCTAATTTACGTTATTGCTATTTCAACAGTATTCTATATAAGAGAGCTTTTTGGGACCTTAATTATACCAGAGTCCACAATCTCATTTTTGGCCACAATGTGCTTAGCACGGATTCTGGCAAAAGATAATACTGACTATCGCATCAATAGGTTATTAGGTTTTCTTTGGGCCGGATGTTTTATTCTATTTAGAACAGATCTTTTAGCAATCATCACATTATCAATTTCAACATTATTACTCCTTAAAACCATGACTTATAAAGATGAAGATATAATTAATCTAAAAGATCTGTTTATAGTTAAAAGTGTAAAACTTAAAGATATAGTACTGGGAACAACTTTAGTAATCGTTTTATTTGTATTTTTTCCTCGTATTTATAATTTTCTTCCTACTGTTCGAAGTCAATCAATTGGTAAAGTTGGTTATTCAAAAACCATAGATAACTCCAACTCAGGTAATTTACAACCTTCATCACAAGTGGCATTTTTTGCGCAAATGAAGAAGCGCTCTTTGGCCACATTGTACTGGAGGGGTCGTGTTCACTCTTATACAGATGGTTATAATTGGAAAGGTTCTTCTTTAGTAAAAAGATCTACACGGACAAAAGTTAATATTAATGAAAAAAACCTAATTAACTATCTTATTAAATATGAACAAGATTTTGACAGTGACATAATTTTATTAGATGTTCCGGTATCTATAAATGAGTCAAATCTTAGAACTTATAAGGATAAAGAGTTCCACACTTTTAAAACTTACGCCAAAAAGAAAAAAGCCTATGTTTCTGCGACAAGTATTATGAACCTTAAACAACTTTCATACGAGCCCAAGAACACAAAGGAATATACTAGGCTTCCTGGACATATAACAAGTGCCATAGACCCTATTATCAAGTCATTAGAAAATGTAAATAGTATTCCACAAATCCTTTTAGGTTTTAAAAAATATTTAAATGATAATAATTTCACATACACACTCTCCCCTAAAAATGCTTCAACACTAAAAAACTTTGTTGTTAACAAAGAAGGGTTTTGTACACACTATGCCTCTTTGCTTGGAATTATCCTTAGAAAGCTAAACTACCCAACAAGACTTATTTCTGGCTTTCAAGGTGGGATATATAACGATATTGGTAAGTACTACAAGGTAAGTTCTAACGATGCACACGCGTGGGTAGAAGTTTATGATAACAATTCTTGGCAGCGAGTTGATCCAACATCTTTTATAGCGCCAGACAGAGTAATAAGGGGGGGAGAAGC
>CAXGOD010000061.1:0-9124 GCA_964011245.1 uncultured Bacteriovoracaceae bacterium
TTTAACTAAGCAGGGAGATGTAAGAATTTCAAGAAAGTATCTAGATCTTTACCTAGATAATGACTGGGATCAAGTAAAAATGATTCCAAATAATGAAAATAATAAAGATTTAAAAAAACGTATCATGAAAGTAAAAAAAGAGTTGTGGGATACAGAGAGTCTTCCAATCATTGTTCAGGAACACTTTAAGATAAATGTTGAGGATGATGAAATAGAAGAGTTCACTGTGATTCTATCTCGAGTAGAAGATAAAGATTATATTTCAAAAGAATTATCGTTCATAAATTAAGTTAAGGATAAAGAAATGGCACTGAGTGTTTATAATACATTAAGTAACTCTAAAGAGAAGTTCGTTCCAATGGAAGAAGGGAAAGTTAAACTTTATCTTTGTGGTCCAACTGTTTATGGACATCTTCATATTGGAAACTTTCGTGGTGCAATTGTATTCAACTTAATTAGAAATTGGTTGGAATATATTGGAAATGAAGTGACATTTGTTTACAACTTCACTGATGTTGATGACAAAATTATTAAAAAGGCACAAGAAGAAGGCGTTGAATCAACAGTTATAAGTGAAAGATATATTCAGGACTTTAAAGAAGACTTTGCTCGCTTAGGTCTTAGACCCCACGACCACAATCCTAAAGTTACAGAGTATATGGATGAGATCATACAATTTGTAGAAGAGCTTGTAGCTAAAGAGAAGGCATATGTTGTTGAAGGAGAAGTTTTTTACGAGATTAATAAATTTGATGAATACGGTAAACTCTCTAAAAATAACCTTGATGATTTAAATGCCGGACAAAGAGTTGAGGTAGATGAAAGAAAAAGAAACCCATTAGACTTTGTTTTATGGAAGCCAGCTAAACCAGGTGAGCCTTCATGGGATTCTCCCTGGGGGAGAGGTCGTCCGGGCTGGCATATTGAATGTTCGGCCATGATCAAGTCTATCTTAGGGGATACTATTGATATTCATGGTGGCGGAATTGATTTAATTTTCCCACATCATGAGTGTGAAATTGCTCAAGGTGAAGGTTGTACAGATGAAGTCTACTCAAAATATTGGATCCATAATAATTTTATCAATATGGGGGATGAGAAAATGAGTAAATCCCTAGGTAATATTGTATCTGGCCGTGAGTTTATGGATAACTACCACCCAGAAATTTTAAAATACGCATTTTTATCTGCTCACTATAGATCGGTTCTAGCTGTTAATAATGAAAAAATTCTTCAATCAGTTTGTGGGCTAAGTAGAATATACTCTGCCTTAGAATTAGCTTATGAGACAATTGCTGAAGTTGAGGGTGAGGGAACTGCTGATAACGGTTTTGTAAAAAAACTTGAAGGTTTTGATAATAAAATAAAAAAAGCGTTAAATGATGACTTCAATACAGCAGACTTTATTTCCAATGTTTTTGAAGCTGTAAGAAGCTTTAATGCCTTAGGTTTTGGCAATAAGAAAAAGAAAAATGCTGTTCATAAAGGTGACTCTCAGGCCTTCTTAAACTGGATGAATAAATATGGCCAAATCAGTGCTTTATTTAATGAAGACCCAGCTACTTTTCTTAAAGAGCTAGATGATATGCTTATTACTATACGTGGAATTGATAAAGCTAAGGTTGAAGAGCTTGTAGTTGAGAGAAATAAAGCCCGTGACGCTAAAGATTGGGCGTTAGCTGATAAGTTCCGTGATGAGTTAGATGCATTAGGAATAGAGCTTCATGATGGGTCTGCCAAGGGGTGGAAGGTTAAGGTTAATGAGTAAAACAAAAGTTCTTTTTGTTTGCCTTGGAAATATTTGTAGATCACCTGCAGCTGAAGCTGTATTTCAATATATTATAGATTCAAAAAATATGACTGAGGGTTATATTGTCGACTCTGCTGGAACCAGTGGTTACCATGCAGGGGAGGCTGCCGATTCTCGAATGAGAGAAGAGGCCAAAAGGCGTGGTATTTATATTACAGGTCTATCCCGCCAATTTGTTTACTCCGATTTTACCCGTTTTGATCATATTATTGTTATGGATGAATCAAACTATGAAAATGTAACTGCAGTAGATACCAGAGGTGAATACAGCTCAAAGGTTAGTAAAATGACAGATTATGTATCTTCTCGTTATGCCAGTTTTGATAAAATCCCAGACCCATATTATGGCGGAATAGATGGGTTTAACCTTGTTTTAGATCTTCTTGATGATGCCTGTTCAGGTCTGCTCAAAAGGCTGTAAATATTACTCAAGCTAGATTCATTCTCTTTTAATAGGTGTATCAATACACCAAATCTATTTAAGGGGACTCCAATAATGAAAAAGCTAATTGCTCTTTTAATGTTAATCATATCAGCTCATTCTTTTGCCTATCTACCAAAGATCAGCAATTGGGGCTCAGAATATGAGTTAACTCAGAAAAATGCATCACAGATGATTTTTGACTACTACATAAACTATGTATGGTGGGAAGATGAAGGTTATGAATGTGGTGGGGACTTTAGTAACGGAACTTTACTTTCAACTGAAGGTGATACTTATGTTATTGAAGGAAATGTTACAGTTAATCAAAACTATTGTGCCTATGCGAGCTTTGGTTACTACAAAGTAAAAATTGAAAAAGTAGAAGGTAAGTACGAAGTTGCTGAATTAGAATTTGACGAAAACCAAGATCTATAAAGTTAAGGGGACATCGTGTCCCCTTATAAAACGTGTTTAAACCTAATTTTACCTGGCCGCACTTGTTGAAGCCCCTAAAGACTTCGACTTACGCCCATGGAAGTTTTGAAGTTCGTCTCTCTCTGACTCTTCTTTGCATCCAATACATAAAGTACTAGTAGGTCTTGCATTTAATCTTGTAAAAGTAATTTGAGCACCACAGTCTTCGCACATTCCGTATTCGTCCGAGTCCATAAGTGCAAAAGTTTTTCTTAGCTTCTTAAGGTATAATGTTTCTCTAGTAGAAAAACGTAATTCAGTACGCTTTAAAATCTCATCATTTGCACTATCAACTTCATCTCTTCCAGAGTTATCATTAATAGTCATTAGTCTCTCTGAAGCAAGTTTGTTTTCGATTCTTTCGACCTCAGCCATCACTTTATCCTTTAAAGTGTTTAGCTGACGCTTGCCTAGATGATCATTCATTCTTGAACTGCCCATCGATTCTCTCCTTGTAAAAGTCCTCTCTCATTGTGTTCAGTGATTAAACCAGTTGGGTAATTATCTGCCAATATCATGTAAGTTTTTATTAGTTCTTACCGTCTATTTAGTTGATTTCAAGGGAGTTTCCTTCACAATTGTTAAAGAACTTGGAGGAGTTGCGGTGTGTTGAAAAGGAATTTTATTGTTTGTAAAGGTGTATAAATAAAGGCTTTTGTTGAATATGAGATGTCAAACATTTTATTAGTTAAACTTAATTATGAATTAAGTTTAGCCACTTAACTAGAAAGATTCTTACAGAAGTTTTTGTGATGTCAGAAAAAGAATTTCTTTTGCTCAAAATCCTTTCGAACAAAAGAAATTATCGTGTGTGATAATTCTTAAGATAACTAAAATTTTAAAGCAGTTTTCTAAAATTAAAAGAACTTTTTTTGAGTTTCTTCCATTATCAATTCATTTCACGCTCTTAAGTGCCTTACCATATGTTACTTGTCGGTGATACCTTTAAGAATAATATTGAGCAGAGAGTGGTAATCAATCTCTAAACCCTGTGATTTTGCTTGTTCTTCGACTGTTGAGATGTTTTTTTCAATTTTTGAAATATCACTTAGTATTTTTAAACTATTTTGTATTGTCATAATAGTATCTCCTTAATTTAAATAATAAAACAAAAGTTTGATATTGCAAACAAATGTTTTTTGTGGCATATTGTTCTTACACATTCCCACATGTAGTAACAAAATTAAGAGGGGAGAGAAGTAGTAACCCTCTCTCCTTTTTCTTACACTAAAGTCTTAACAGCAAATAAAAAGAGCATTCCGGCTAATAGAACCTTCTTAATCTTGAAGTCTACCTTGGTATTAAGTTTGGCTCCAAGTTTAGTTGTAAGAATCGCACCGGAGAATAATGAAATAATAAACATTAAGTTTACGTGACCTATAAATGCTTGTGTATAGAGCTCTGAGGTCTGCTCTAAAGCGATTGGATAGTAAAAATGTGGGATTACACCTATCAAAGTAGCAAAGCTCATAGCTACGTTTGAAAAGGGAGAAATATAGATTAGTGGTAATCTCATGAAACTTACAAGCATTGGAACAAAAACGATTCCACCACCAAGGCCTGTGATAGAAGAGATGATAGAACCAGAGAAGCCAGTAATGGCCATCTTAGTTTGATCTTCAACTAGTTTTGTATTTGAACTTTGTGTTTTAGAAAAGATTACTTTTGCGGCAATGATTATCATCAAACTACCAAAGATCCTTTTAACTAAAAGAGAGTCTATGAAGTGGAGGGCGTAGGCACCAATTCCTGCACCCACAGCACAGGTAACACCTAAGTTTATAATTATTTTTTTAGATGGAGATAAATCTTCTTTATAAAAGTGATAGTTATTAATTAAGCTATTTAAAAAGATAACCCCAAGAGAGCTGGGAATTATTGCTTGAGCGGGAACATCCGGATAAACCATAAACAGAATTGGCATCATTAAGCTTCCACCACCAATTCCAAAAAATGAACTCATGAAGCCCACAAACATGCCTGTAATTATCAAGTATGCAATATCCATATTACCTATTAAATTTTGTTAATTAATACTTAGATGATAACATATGAGCATGAGTGAATATACTAAGCACAGAACATTTATCCATGATGTTTCTAACGAGATGGCAATGGCTGAGGGTGGTGTTAGACGCGTTCAAAAACTTCTGGATCAACAAGAGCTGTCAAGTGAAGTTAGGGAGAGTTTAGATATGGCATCCAAACATGCTTCTGAGTGCATAAAAAAACTCAAGGAATATCGCTCATTTATACATGATTTAGAAAGGCAGGCCAAGGAATAGGGCAAATTAGCACTAGCAAATCGTGCCTAGTGTATTTGTCAGGTTTGAAATTGATAAAATATATATGAATTCGTAATGCAAAAATTAACAAGGAGTTAGTTAATGAGAAATTTATCTCTACTATCAGTATTAGCAGCATTTTTATTTGTGAACACAGCACAAGCTGGTTTTTTAATTGAACCGTACGTTGGAACAGGTCAGTTTAAATCAACACTTGACTATGGTAGCTCTGACGAAGAGTCAGCAACTATTTCAGCAATGGGTGCAAGAGTTGGCTATGGTTTTTTAGGAACACTTTATGCTGGCTTAGATTATGGAATGCAAACAACAGAAATTACAGAAGATGATGCAAGCTTAACTAATATGGCTGCATTTTTTGGAGTTGATTTACCAATTTTATTAAGAGCATGGGCTAAGTATTATTTGAGTTCAAGTATTGATGAGGAAGAATTTAAAGATGCGGACTTTAAAAGTGGTTATGCTATTGGTGTTGGGTTTACAGGTCTACCATTTGTTAGCCTCAACTTAGAGCTACAAACAATTAAGTACGAGACTGAAATTTTAGGAAGTAAATATGATGTAGATACTGCAGCGACTATAGTCTCAGTGTCTTTACCATTAGATCTATAGGGTAATAAAGAAGGAGGTTATTATGAAAAATTTAGTTTTATTATTTTCTTTAACTATATTTGCTTTTTCTTCAACAGCTCAAGCAGGGTTTCTTTTTGAGCCGTATATGGGGATGCATCTAAACTCAACCTTCACTAAAAACAACTGTGCTTCTGATTGTGAAGGAAGTATCTCTGGAGTGGCACTTGGCGGACGAGCAGGATTTCAAAATCTTGGATTTATGTTTGGTGTAAGTGGAAAAAGAGTTTCTTATGACGTTGAAGACTCAACTCAGGGTGACCTTGCAACTACTACAATTGGTATCTTTGCAGGATATGACTTTCCGATTCTTTTAAGAGTTTGGGGAGAGTATATTCTTTCAGGTACAGGGACTTATGACGATTCTAATATTGATCAAGAATTGAACGTTGGTAGTGGAACAACACTAGGAATAGGTTATAAGATCTTTCCATTCATTAGTCTAAACTTAGAAATAGGCTCTCTTAACTTTGATGAAAAAACTTCAGATGTTGCAGATAGTGAAATGGACTTAGACTTTAGTACCTATATGTTGGGAATCTCGGTTCCTTTATCTTTATAGATTACTCTTCACAAATTGATATTCTTTGACCCCTCTTTTGAGGGGTCTTTTTTATACTGATCCACTCTCTCGACTAATTCATCCCAATACTTAGCATTTACAGTATCTTTATCCTTAAAAACCATCTTAGTTGCATCAATTACTTTTCTTTTTTTCTTAATGTCCTTAAAACGAATAAAATTTTTCTTTTTAAACTCTGTCTTTAATTCTTTGTAATTTAAAACACTCATATATCTCTCCCTTGTAAAGAAGATGATGCCCAAAAGATTAATGTCAATATTAAAAATAACGCAGCTTGATATTTTGTTTTTCAATACCATCTTATTAATAAGGGAGAGAGATATGAAGGCCTTAACATGGAAAATGGCCCTGGATGAGGCATATCCAGTGGTAATTTATCTCGCAAGGAAGCATATAAGAAAATGTAATGGATACTTAGAACTATCAGATTTAGTAAATGCAGGCTTGATTGGGCTGCATGATGCTTTTAAAAAGTTTAATATAGACTCTAATGCTCGTTTTAAAAACTATGCTCGCTTTAGAATTAAGGGGCAATCATTGATGAAATTAGAAAAAATGCAACATTAAGCAGAAGAACCTTTCAGAAAGTAAAAGCATATGAAAATTTTGTGCAAGAATTTGAGCTTTTAAATGGTCGGAGTCCAACAGAGGAAGAAATTGTTAATTCATCAAAAGATAAAGTCATAGATATTAAATCAGGAAGTCTAGGGAGAGCGTATGCTAATAATGGAATTAATTCAAATGATCAAATTACTGAGCAAACTCCAATTCATGATTTGGAATTCTCTGAACTTGCAAATAAATTAAAAAACTTATTACCAGAGAAAAATTATGGAATGCTGCTTATGAAGAATCTAGAGGGCTTAAGTTTAAAAGAAATCGCGGGTGTTTATAAAATATCAGAAGCAAGAGTTAGCCAATTAATCAAAGAGAGTATTGGTATTTTAGATCTTCATTTGAATGTGGCATAAAAAAAGGGAGCATGAAGCTCCCTCTTATACTTTAAATAAAATTCTTTATTTTTTAAACGACTATCTGATTTTCCAGTAGTATTCAATAACTAGACGTTTTTCGAATGGAAATGGAATATCTTCTGGTAGTGGATTAGAGATCATTTTAGCTTTCTCTTTTTCACCATCAGCTTCGATTTGTAAGTAAGCAGGAATAGCAGAAAGTCTAGGTCTTGCTTTAGCTTGTAAGTAGTTTCCAGACTTAGCAGCTTTATCCGTTAATGAAATTTCATCATTAACACTTACGCTAGCACTTGGAATATCTAACTTTTTACCATTTACTCTGATTAAACCATGAACAACCATTTGTCTTGCAGCTGCCATTGATGGAGCCCAGTTTAAACGGAAAACAACGTTATCTAATCTAGACTCAAGATTGATTACTAGAGTATCAACCCATGCTCTTGATTTATCTTTTTTACATTTCTTAACTAGAGTTACTAGTTGGTTTTCTCTGATTCCGTAGTGAAATCTAACTTTTTGTTTTTCCATTAGACGGATAGTATAATCAGAAAGTTTCTTTCTTTTCATACCATGCATACCTGGACCGTAAGGTCTTCTTTCTAATGCACCAGCTTTCCCTAATCCTGGAAGCTCAACACCGAGTCTTCTTTGGATTTTGAAAGATGATTTTTTTCCCATTGTAATTTTTGACATAAAATCCTCTTTTAAAAATTAAAAGCGGAATCAAACTAAGTGAATTTTTGAAGGATTTTCAAAAATGATCTCGTTGATTACCTAACTTTCGTTGGTTGGCAGGAAACGTTTATTTAAAATCTCACTAATCATGCCTGCTTCCATAAATTAATGAGCTGTATATTTATCTATTTGTCTGTATTTTGGCAAGTTTAAAAGGTAAAAAACCTCTCGAGATGCGCTGCGCTATTCAATCTCTTTAATTGCACCCATTAAATTAATCATTTCAACTGCACCAAGAGCAACTTCCCAGCCTTTATTTCCAGCTTTTGTTCCAGCTCTTTCTATAGCTTGCTCAATAGACTCTGTTGTTAAAAGACCAAACATTACCGGCATTCCATGATCCATTCCAACCTTAGAGATTCCTTTAGCTGCTTCATTACATACATAGTCATAATGAGAAGTCGCACCACGGATTACACAACCTAAACAGATGATGGCATCAAACTTACCAGTTTCAGCAAGTTTCTTAGCTGCAAGTGGTAATTCAAAAGCTCCTGGAACCCAAGCTTCGTACATATTACTTTCTGCAAGTCCATGACGAATTAAACAGTCTTTAGCCCCACCAACAAGTTTATCAACAATAAACTCATTGAATCTACCGGCAACGATAGCAACGTTTTGATTTCCTAAAGTTAATTTACCCTCGATAATGTTGTTCATTATTATTTCCTTGGTTATTTAGTGTTAATAGTTTTTTTTTATAAGTTATAAGATCTGCAATAGTTACGATCTTTAAGTTAAATCTTTTAGCAATTTTAAGTAATTCAGGAACTCTTGCACACGTACCGTCTTCATTTAGAATTTCACAGATGACACCAGCTTTTGATAATCCTGCTAGTTCAGCAAAATCAACAGCAGCTTCTGTATGTCCTTCACGTTCGATAACTCCGCCGTCTTTAGCTATAAGAGGGAAGATATGCCCAGGTCTAACAAAGTCAGTGGCCATTGTGTTAGGGTTTGCTAGCAGTTCTAGTGTTCTAGATCTATCACTTGCTGAAATTCCAGTTGAAATTCCTTTTGTAGCATCAATTGAAACTGTGAAAGCAGTTCCATGATGATCAGAACCTGTTGGTACCATAAGTGGAATTTCTAGTTTTATAGCAATTTCATTTGAAACAGGTGCACAAATTAGGCCTCTACCATGAACGGCCATAAAGTTTACTGCCTCAGGGGTAACAAGCTCAGCCGCCA
>CAXGOD010000062.1:0-9001 GCA_964011245.1 uncultured Bacteriovoracaceae bacterium
ATATTCAACAACTGCATGAGACCTGATTGGATTTCCAACGACAATCGGGAAGTCAGAGTTCTGAATAAAGTCTATTGGAAAGTTATCATGTCCTGAATTTGGATGAATTACTAAAACCGTTTTATCTAGAATCACTTTTGCTAAGTTTTCAGGCTTAGTATGGGTATTTGTTAAAAGAATAAAGGGATCTGTATTATTGATCTCATTTAAACTTTTGATGTAATTAACACCCTCAATTTTCTCTAAAGCTTCTTTTTCTTTTTGAAAAAAACTAGGATCTTGGTATGATGACGCGTTGGTTCTATAAATTTGTACATTCATGTTGAAATTCTAAACGAAATTCAAGGACCAGACTAGCGAAATCCTGGTAAAACATGTAGGATTCATAGAATTTTTAAGGGGAAAAGATGATATCAATTAAATCGAGCAGAGAAATAGAGCTAATGCGTGAATCGTGTCAACTCGCTGCGAAAACATTGAATTATATTGAGGACAAATTAGAGATTGGTATGACAACAGATGATGTTAACGATCTTTGTCACAAATACATTATTGATCATGAAGCATATCCTTCACCTCTTAACTATCATGGTTTCCCAAAGTCAGTTTGTACTTCTTTAAATGAAGTTATCTGTCATGGAATCCCATCAAAAAAAGATAAGCTTAAGGATGGAGACATTTTAAATATTGATGTAACAACATTTTTAAAAAAATTTCATGGAGATACAAATAGAACATTCTATATTGGAAACGTTAATCCAGAAATAAAGAAATTAGTTCAAGTCACATATGAATGTATGATGGCCGGTATTAGCGTTTGTAAACCAGGTGCTCGTATGGGTGACATTGGCGCTATTATTCAAAAAATGGCCCATGATAATGGCTATTCAGTTGTTCATGAGTACTGTGGGCATGGGATCGGTCGTGAGTTTCACGAAGAGCCACAAGTTCTACATTATGGAACTAAAGGGGCTGGAGCTGAAATGAAGCCTGGAATGACTTTTACAATTGAACCCATGATTAATCTTGGGCAACGTTACTGCAAAGTTTTAAAGGATGAGTGGACAGTTGTTACAAAGGATAAGAAGCCTTCTGCACAATTTGAGCACACTATTCTCATTACTGAAAGTGGTCATGAAATCTTAACTTTGGATCCTAATGGAAAACAAATCCCAACACTTGATTAGTTTCTTAAAAGCACAAAAATCATCAGGGGGATTAGATAATGCCACTGTTGAGCTCCATCAAAATAACAATCATCTTTATCTTGGAATAGATTCATCAGAAGTTATTTATCAAATTAAATATAAAACAGATGATGATTCATTAGCTATGGCCCTAGAATTAGTGGGACTAGCTATTAAAGAAAAAAAAGTCGATGATGTTTTTAAATTCTCACAAAAACAAATCCAAGAAATTGCTATTGGTGAGATGGAGTGCTTAGAATTTATAGATAAATCTGGAGTTAAGCTTGATATGGGCCTAGCTCTTCTAAGAAATACTTTGTTAGATTACTGGGGATTCTTGGTTGCTAATGAAGAGATTCAAGACTTAATTTGTCGTTGTAAAGGTCTAGGTAGAAAACAAATTGTAGATAAATACTATGCACTTCAATCAGATGCTAAAAAAGTTTTTTTAGAAACGAATATTGCTGGAGTTTGCGGCAGTTGCAAGGCAGATGTAAATAAAATTCTAAATGAGTTAGAACTCAGCGAAGATGAGTTATTTGGGAAAAATAAAGAATATTGGCAGCAGAAAATCGATGAGCTGATTAATGAGTACTATCTTGTGTGTCCACCAGAGTTTTCGAGTCTTCAGTTTAGTTTTATCTCAATTACCCCAAGAAATATAAAGCTAAAATGCACAAGAGAGGGGGATGGTCCAGCTCGACCAAAGATTCAAGACTCTTTAAATAATTTTTTTAAGGGGCAGCTTGATAGAGATATTCCAATCTCTGTTGTTATCTAACAACCTTTTTTGAAATTTAAATTTTTAATTTTCTTAAAAACTTGATCAATGTTTTTAATTTCATCAAAGATTTGCTTCATCCCAACTTCTTCTACAGTGTGTTGCATCTTATAGAAAAAGGTCTTTAGTTCTGGAATCTGTTTTTGAAGACAGTGGGCATCTTTCATTTGTGTTTGGACGCCATTTACAAAGTCGATAAAAATATGAATCGACTTCGCTGATAACTCTTTTATCGAGTTTTTATCTACTGCAAGAGCTTTAACACTTCCACGACGATTGTTTGAGTAAAAAGGTGATTCTTTTTCTGTAAGAAGAAGCTTTAGAATCTCTACACTTGGAAACTTCTCAGCACAAACTTTCTTCTCATAGATAGGTTTTAGAAAGATATGGTCACCAAGTTGGACTAAAGCTGAGATTATGTCTTGGTTTAGTTTTGAGTAAGCACCACCAAGCTTATGTTTATGAATATAAGCTTCTTCTTGCCCAAGGCAAACAAGAAATTTCTTTGGTGGCTTCGCCTGAACATGAGAAGTTAAAAGAAAAGAAAATAGAACCGAAAAGAGTATATTCATATTATTAAGTGTAATATAGGTTTTTACTGATTAAAACCTTTTTGATATGTTTTTTACGAGGTACCAATTTGAAGGATATGACACTTACTGACCATTTAGAGGAGTTAAGGAGCAGACTCATTAGAGTTGCTATTATTCTCTTTATTGCTTTTTTTGCATGTTATGGTTACGGTGCACAACTCCAAGAGATTCTCCTTACTCCTTTAAGAGCTGCATTAGGATCAGAAGGAAAGGTCGTTTATCTAGGTCTATTAGATAAAGTTCTAGCACAATTTCAATTGGCCTTTTGGTCATCTATTATTCTAGCTTCACCCTTATGGTTTAGAGAGTTTTGGTTGTTTATTAAACCTGGTCTCTATGAAAAAGAAGCAAAAACCATTAGACCCTTTGTGTTAGTAGGTTTCTTGCTATTTACCGCAGGGGTATGCTTTGGTTACTTTATTGTCTTTCCATATACCTTTGAAACTATAATGAGCTTTGGTGTAACTAATATCGATGCAACATTAAGTCTTAGAGACTATATAGTTCTCTCTAGTAAGGTCCTAGTGTTCTTAGGGGTCCTTTTTCAGCTCCCAAACGTGATGCTGATTTTGGGGTTTATGGGGCTAGTTAATAAGAAAATATTATCTGAGGCCAGAAGATACGTTATAGCAGCATTTGCTGTATTGGCCGCACTTTTAACTCCACCGGATGTAATTACTCAAATGGCACTTATGGTTCCCCTAATTGCACTTTATGAGATTGGACTTTGGGCTGTTGCTTTAATTGTCGATCCATTCAAAAAGAAGCAAGAAAGTCAGGATTTAGAGCCACTTGATTAGCTAAGCTCTCGAAACTTCGTAAACCTTTAAAATTGCTAAATTTATACAAGATTTCTACCGATTAATAGTTGAGGTAAGATTATGGTCATTAGACTCAAAGATGTCATTTACAAGATCCCTAATGGGCATGTGGTTTATGAAAATTTAAACTTCGAGCTTGAGTTGGGAGAGTTTATTGGAGTTCTTGGTAAGAATGGTGCAGGTAAGACTACTTTGTTAGACTTGCTAATGGGTTATAGGCCAATAACGACAGGTGAAATTGAAGTTTTAAATGAAGATCCAATGAGTCTTAGTCGTCGTCGTAAAAAGGATATTTTTGTTTTATCTCATGATATTCAAATTCAAAGCAGTCATAGTGTTAGAAACTATTTAGACTTTACAAGTTTTTTCTATGAGAACTATGACAAAGATAAAGAGCAAGAGTTGCTTGAGTACTTTGGCATTAATGCTGATGTAAAGATGGGATCTCTTTCAACAGGACAAAAAGTAAAAGCTCAAATTGTGGCAGCTATGTCGGCAAAGCCTAAGCTTTACTTAATGGATGAAGTTACAGCGGTATTAGATCCAGAGTCTAGAAAGCAGTTTTTCGTTCTTCTTAAAAAGTTACATGCACAAAAAGATTGTAGTCTTATTATGGCCACAAATATTGCAGAAGATATGAATGGTGTTGTAGATAAGGTTCTCTTTATTGATCACAAGCATGCTGATGTTCATGAAGTTTCTGAGATTGAGCATTTATTTAATCTTGATGTGGAGGAAGCGGCATGAAAGTTTTTTGGCACTTCTTCAAGTCAAATCTTCGCTATAATAAGATTGAACTGGCAATCTCTTATGTCATCAGTTTTTGTGTCTTAATAGCTTTTAACTTTTTTAAAGATCCTAATAAAGAAGAAGGGGATGTGCTGTTTTCAGTCGCTTTTTATGCTCTTCTTTATGCTTTCTATTCAAATAAGAAAAAATACAATCTGAAATATATGTTAAGTTTACCTTTATCAAAGTCTCAGCTACTAGCGACTAAGGTATTAGGGGATTTAGTTTACTTTATTCCTGCCATTGCCCTAGGCTTTTGGGGAGCTCTTCATTCAAAAGTTGAATTTGATTATATTCCGCTGATGATCATTATGGTTGAGTTGGTTCTATTTGTTTCATTTATAATGTTTGACAGTGATATAGAGCAACCTCGACTAGAGAATGCACGATCAAGTTTTCTAAACAGACTTATTTATGTAAGAAAAATGGCAGACTTCTTCTTCTTAGCGGTCTTTGTTATTTATGTCTCTTTAGCAGTAAACTTATCACCTATTAGCATGGGAATTAAGCAATATCTTTTAATTTTATTACTTTCAGTCGTTTTATTTTTTAAATTTAATAGAAGCTTAAAGCTTATGAAAGATGAGAGTATGTCGTATTTTATGCCTAAAAGAGACTTGTTTAAAATTGGTTGGAAAGTGGCAGTCTTCGCTATCCCTGCTGTTGTAATGTACGCTAGTGGATATAAGCTGCCATCAAAGTATGGTCGTGAAAAAGTTTTTTCTATGATCGAGAGAAATAAACTTGAAGGTTTTACTGAAAAAGTAAAAAAAGTATCTAAAAGAATGAAAGGAAAATCTGGCTATTCTTTAGTTGAAGCAGCTATTGAGTCTGGAAATGTAGATGCTTTGGAAATTCTTTTAGAGAATGAGCATAAAATAAACTGGGAATCTAAGCTTAAAACATCTAAGTATAATGGCATAAAACCGATGCATCTTGCCGTAAAGTCAGGAAATACAGATATGGTAGATAAGATTCTGGATTTGAATCCTAATGCTTTAGAGTCAGAAACCTCTGATTATAAAACGACACCTCTTCAGGTTTCGGGAGTGTTTTGTCAGCCAAAAATAACAGAGCATCTTCTAAAGAAAAAAGCCAAAATCAATCATCAGAACAGCTTAGGCAATACAGCTTTAATTTTAGCGACAGCAAATAAATGTCACTCTTCAATGGCAATACTTTTAGAGTATGGTGCCGATCCATTGATTAAAAACTCAAAAGATAAAACAGCATCTCATTGGCTAGGCGAAAGAGATAAGTATATGTTAGAGAGAAAAACCGAACATATAGTAAGGATGCCAGCAAGTGTTAGTGAGCAAGAAGAGTTCCCAAAACTTCAGCCGCCAAAACTGCTCCACCAACAAAAATAGCAGAGTTTACAGCTTTGTCTGATAGACCTGATTTTGTTGGTCTATCTTCCGTTAGCATTCTTTTCTTTAAAAACTTTACATCCATTCTTTCTTTATAAGCGTCAAAGTTAGTATTTAGATCTCCAAGCTTTAACTCTCTAGCGTCATTAACAACAAAGGCCATGATGTGCTTAGTACTATCAAGGTTAATGCTTTCAAAACTTGTTGCCCCATAAATTTTAGCGTATTTACCATGAAGCTTGTCTAGGCTAGCTGGATCTATTTTAGACTTATTACTTAGAGGATAGGCATAACCTTTTCCATCTTTTTTAAAATACACAAAATAGCTATAACCATGTGCTTTTTCTTTTGTTTTAAAAATCTTTCCCCATACAGTTGGACGAGTATCTTTTGCCATGGCAGTTAGAGAAAAAACCAACATTAATAGTACTAATAAACTTTTCATAATTACCTTTGCATGGACAACATTACTTCTCTTGTTACTTTCGAAGCGAATGCACTTGAGTTTCCTGTTGGGTCTATCATTGGAGCAAGTTCTACGACATCAGCTCCAATAAAATTTTTATTTTTTAATAATTTAATAATCTTTATAAAGTTATGGAAATTTTCACCACCAGCTTCTGGAGTTCCAGTCCCAGGCATAAAGCTAGGATCAAAGAAGTCTAGATCAAGTGTAAGGTATACTGGGCGGTCAGCTGGAATATTTTCAATCCTTTCCAGACACGCTTCAATGGAAGAGGCCAGAGTTCCTTTTTCTTTCATAAACTCAAACTCTTCTTTAAGTCCTGAACGAATACCATATTGAAGCATATCATTTTTATCGCTCATATGGTCCCAGATTCGTCTTATGATTGAGGCATGTGAAAACTTTTCTTCTAAGTAACCATCACGAAGATCTGTATGAGCATCAAGGTGAATAATAAAGAGGTCTTCATAGTTATCCATTGCCAAACGAATAGGTCCATAAGATACAGAGTGTTCTCCACCTAAAACTAAAAACTTAATTTTATCTTTTTTGAGATCAAGGTCCTTTGTCATTCCATGGAAGTAGTCATTAGTTATTTTCCACTTACTTGGATAGATCGGAAGGTTTCCACAATCAATAATACTATACTCTTCAATATCGCGGTCAAGATAAGGAGAGTATGTCTCTAGGCCAAAAGAGGCATCTCGCATTGCATCTGCCCCAAACCTTGCCCCTGGTCTATATGAAGTCGTGCCATCAAAACAAAAACCCATTATATGAGTGCTATTCTTATAAATAGCTTCACTGTACTTAGATCCGATAAAAGGTTTACTGGCCTCCATATTTGCTAATGTAACTACGGCTTTTTCACTCATTAATTAAGTCCTATTTTTCTTCTATGAAAATTACTAATTGCAAATGCACCTTTATGCCAATCCATATTGTACCACTCTAACTTTCTTTCCATTGTGTACATATCATGACGCTTGTTTGGATTAATATCTGTAGCTCTATATTTTTTAGAAGAAAAACCAAATGTCCAAAAAACTCCAGGATAAATACTCATAGGAGCTGTAAATGATTGCACTACTGGAAATGCATTTTGCATATTTCTATAAATATTTTTTATATTGTATTCATCAAGAAATGGATTTTCTGTTTGATTCATCATAATCCCATCTTCAGTTAGGGCGTTATAAACATCTGAGTAGAATTCTTGAGTGAATAAACCTGAAGCGAAGTCTTCAGGGTCAGTAGAATCGATGATAATGACATCATATTCATTTTTCTTAGACTTAATGAATGCGAATCCATCTTGGGCTAAAATATTAACTCTTTTGTCATCTAGAGCTGATGTGCATTCAGGAAAAAACTCACGACTGACTTCAATCACTCGTTCATCAATTTCAACTAGATCAATTTGTTTAATACTTGAATGTTTAGCAAACTCTCTGACAACACCACCGTCGCCTCCGCCGATGATTAAAACCTTCTCACACTTTCTTGAAACCATAAATGGAATATGGGCCATTACTTCGTGATAAATAAATTCATCGAGGTTACTTACCATTGTCTTGCCATCAAGAAGGAGAAGTCTTCCTACAGCATCAGTGTCTACTACATCAATCTTTTGAAACTTAGACTGTTCTGAGTGTAGTACTTTATTAACTTTCCACCCCATCGAAAATTTTCCATGGAATGATCTCTCATAAAACCAACCATCTTCTAACATTGATGACTCCGTGCGTATCAAATTATTTCAAAATCAACAAATATTACTTAAACTTAGGGTATTTTTAAAGCTTTAAAACCGTGATAAATTCAATAAAACTTCAAAAAGAGGACAATATGATTATTGTAACAGGAGCTTCCGGATTTATTGGCAGCTGTATTGTAAAAAAACTAAATGACCAAGGTCGCAAAGACATTATCTGTGTCGATCGTTTCGAAGAAGACGATAAATGGTTAAACCTTAGAGGACTTCATTACGACGAATATATTCATGCAGATGAGTTTATTCAACCA
This sequence comes from uncultured Bacteriovoracaceae bacterium, assembly GCA_964011245.1. Taxonomy (GTDB): domain Bacteria; phylum Bdellovibrionota; class Bacteriovoracia; order Bacteriovoracales; family Bacteriovoracaceae; genus CAKZJW01. Next base: position 8,033 of record CAXGOD010000062.1, read on the forward strand.
GAAGTAATGGAATCTATATATGCTAACGAAACAATTGAAGCTGTTTATCATATGGGAGCATGCTCTTCTACAACTGAAAGAGATGTTGATTACCTTATGAAAAACAATGTTGAGTATTCAAAAATCATTTTTACTATGTGTACTGACTATAATGTGCCACTTGTTTACGCTTCTAGTGCAGCAACATATGGAGCTGGTGAAAATGGTTATAATGACAATCATGAAGGTATAGATTCTTTAATGCCTCTAAATGCTTATGGTTACTCTAAACAACTTGTTGATGAATGGGCCTTAAGACAAGAGCACACTCCTGAGAGATGGTACGGAGTAAAGTTTTTTAATGTTTATGGACCAAATGAATATCATAAGGGAAATATGCAGTCTGTTGTTTCTCAAGCTCATACTCAAATCAATGATTCAGGGAAAGTGAAACTTTTTAAATCATATAAAGAAGACTATGCAGACGGTGGACAGCTTCGTGACTTTGTTTATGTAAAAGACTGTATTGATGCCATGGTTAGGCTTATTAACGACGAACATACAGGACCTAATGGAATCTATAACTTAGGAACGGGTACGGCGAGAAGTTTTGCAGACCTTGTAAAGGCCACATTTAAAGCTATGGAAAAGCCCGAGAATATTGAATTTATAGAAATGCCCGAAAGTTTAAGAGGGCAGTATCAATACTATACACAGGCTGAAATGAATAAACTTGAAAGTGCTTTGCCAGGTTTTAAATTTCATTCTTTAGAGGATGGAATTAAAGACTATGTGCAAAGCCATCTTTCACAAGATGATCAACGTTTAAATAGTAGAAGGTAATATGGCAATCTTTAAAGGTGGAGTCGAAGAAGCTGCAAAAATTTTACAGGGCCTGGGTTCTGAACAAGCTAAAAAGCTTTTAGATCAAATAAGACAAAAAGACCCATCAATGGCTGAGGCCCTAGAAAAAAACCTAATTAAAATGGA
>CAXGOD010000063.1:0-8921 GCA_964011245.1 uncultured Bacteriovoracaceae bacterium
AATCCTTTTAATTTCAATCTATAAGTCTCCATCATAGATAAAGGTTTTCCATCGGGACCTTCTGGGTCGATAATTGCAGGAATCTTTCCATTTGGGCTTAGTTTTAAGTACTCAGGTGTGAATTGATCACCTTTCATAATATTAATGGTATGTGCATCGTATTCAAGATCTAATTCATCCAGCATGATTGATACTTTTTGACCATTAGGAGTTGCAAGACTGTATAGTTGTATTTTTTCCATTTTTTTTCCTTGGTTTGAACTCTTTGAGAGCATTTCAAAGAATATTTTCATTAAGTCTAACTTTATAATTTGGATTTACATAATTAAAATGAACCAATCCTTTGTATGGGTGTAGTTGAAACCCTTTTTCTTATAAGTTTATTGTCGTTGTTGCGACGCGTTTTTGAACTTTTGTGTTAGCATTTCTAAATATAACTAAAGGAGAAAAGAATGATTACTATATACGGATCACCTAAAACAAGTGCAGGAAGATGTTTTTGGACTTTAGAAGAGGTATGCCAAAATTATGAAGCGAAGTCTATAAGCTTAAAGGAAAATGAACATAAATCTGAAGAGTTTTTAAGAGTTAACCCAAATGCAAAAATACCAGCTCTAGTTGATGGAGATTTTACTATTTGGGAGTCGATGGCCATAAATATGTACCTTGCAGACACATATAAACCAGAGCTCCTTGGTACAAGTTCAAAAGAACGTGGTTTAACATCCCAGTGGACTTTATGGGCAAATGGAGATCTTCAAACTCCATTGATTGAAATATTCATTCAAAAGGTTTTTGTTCCAGAAGAAAAAAGAAGTCAGGAGGTAATTGATAAAGCAATATCAAAGCTTCCGGATTTATTTAACACTATCGAGATGGCGTTGGATAAAACGAAGTTTCTTGCAAGTGATGAGTTTACTCTTGCTGATCTAAATACTGAAAGCGTTGTTAAAATTTGTGACAGAATTGGATTTGATCTTTCTAAGTATAAAAATATCCAAGCTTGGAGATCAGCGATCTCAGAAAGACCAGCTTTTCAAAATTACATGGAGCTTTGTAAGTAATGAAGTTCTGTATTTTATTGATAACTCTTATGAGTTTAAATGCTCAAGCTCAAAAGTTTACTTGGTTTGGAACAACTAATATTGTGATTCAAGATCAAGATGTAAACATCATGTTTGATCCTTTTATTACTCACCCTAGTTTGATTGAGATATTTTTTAAAAGAGAAGTCTATTCAGATAAAAAATTGGTAAAGAAATGGATTGATAAAGCAGGTGTGAATCAATTAGATGCCGTGATTGTTAATCACTCTCATTATGATCATGCGTTAGACTTTGGTACCATCTTAAATATGTTTCCACAGGCTATTGGCTATGGGAGTAAGTCTACTTATAATATTGGACTCGGGGCAAATATACCTAAGGAAAGACTAATCGTTGTGGATGATAAAAAGGATCTTGCAATAAAGTCGTATAAGCTTAAGTCCATTAAGGCCATGCATCCAGCCCATGCATTTGGGTATACTGCAATGCCAGATAAAATTGAAAAGCCATTTAAGCTACCTGCAAACCCATGGAATATGCATAAAGGTCAGGATCTCATTTATCATTTAACCAATGCCAAAGGAAATATTATGTTTCATCCTTTTGCAGGTAAAAGTCCATTCTTCAATGACTATAGTAAGCTTAAAGCTCGCGTTCTGTTTCTTGGTTTGGCAAAAAGAAAAAGTACAATGGATCAAATTGAAAATATAATAAAACCTATAAATCCATCTATAATCATACCTGTTCATTATGATAATTTTGTTGTTCCTCTAAAAGCCTCTCCCCCTGAAATGCCAACAATGAATTTAGATGAATGGACACAAACGATTAAAAATGAGTTACCAAATATAAAAATCCTTATACCACAAGTCGCAAAGTGGATAGATCTGAAATAGTAAAGTAGAGGACATATGAATAAAAAGCCAGTAATGACATTTAGAAAGTTAGTTATGCCTGATGATCTTAATCATGCAGGAACTCTTTTTGGTGGGCGACTTTTACAATGGACAGATGAAGCAGCTGTTCTCTATGCTATGTGCCAGCTTGGCACGAACTCTGTTGTTACCTTGAAAATGTCAGAGGTTTTATTTAAAAGGCCTGCTAAAAATGGTGATATCTTAGAGTTTTGGACTTACAAAAGTAAAGTGGGAAATACATCACTGGAAGTATGTTGTGATGTTGTAAAAAAAGATTTTGATAACCAAACAGATGGACCTTCATATAATCCTGTTTCTGATTCAGATCGAAAAATACTTTCATGTTCATTTGTTTTTGTTAGTGTTGATGATAAAGGAAAATCAATTCCTCATAATCTTAATCAATAGGAAAGACTTCTAAAAAAGCTTTTTTAACATCAAATTGTTGATCTAACTCTTCTAAGTGTATATAAAGAGTCACAAGATAAATTCCAATAAAAATAAAGTCTTTTTCTAGCTTGACTTCGTTTTTGATAAAAAAATGAAATAATTCATAAAAAGATTCTGAAAAATTAGATATTTTAAACTTAACAATATCTTGGTCGCCAGGTCCAAAGTGAGCATAGAATAAACCTTTGAGTTCTTGCTTTTTTTGTTCATTTAAGTTTGTACTCAAACCAATAGTTAAAAGCGCTTTGTCGAAACGTTTTTCATTGTTATGATAAAAGCCAGTGTAGAGATCAATAAGTGCATTTCTAAAAGAATCTTCTAATTGATACCAACTATTATTTGGTTTCCATGTTAATAAGTTATTATTTAATGCAAAGTGCTGTGTCCTTAGATCAAGATTTAGTCCATCACTATTTTTGAGCTGAGAAAAGTAAAGTCTAAGGATTGTTTGGCCTTGAGCTGTTTTTTCTTCACTTGTGAGTTCTTTTTTGAATGCTTTATGATGAGAAAGTTCTAATCCTTCAATGTTTAGAGTTTGAATAGATTGTCGTTTTGATTCAGTAAGGTCTTTGGCACCAAATCTTATTAAAAGTGGTCCCATCTCCTTTAAAACAGCTTTCCAGTCCATGGACTTAAGAGCAAGGGTGGGGATGTGTTGCAGAACATCTTTTAAAAATTTAGGTAAAATCTTATTTGATAACACAACTTTATCTTAGATATACAATTCTCTAATGTCCATTTTTCGTGCTTTTTGTTAAAATAATGGCATGAAACGTGTATTAATAGCTGGAGCATCAGGTTTTATTGGAAAATACCTGATTGAATCTTTGCTTGAAAAGACAGATTATCAAATAATAGCTCTCTCTCGAAGTGAGAAGAAAAGTGCTCAACCCCGTGTAACATGGAAAAAATGTGATCTTTTCTCTGTGAAGGAGATTGAAGAGGTTATTGAGGGAGTTGATATTGTCTTCTACCTTGTTCATAGTATGCAGCCTTCTGCTAGGTTGGATCAAGCAAGTTTTATTGATTATGACTTAATCTTGGCGGATAACTTTGGAAGAGCAGCTAAAAAGCACAAGGTAGACAAGGTGATCTATTTATCTGGGATCATTCCGCAAAATACTAAACTTTCTGAACACCTTTTATCTCGTCTTGAAGTTGAAGACTCACTTAAAGAATACTTTTCAAATTTTGTCATTCTAAGAGCGGGACTCATTCTGGGTAGAGACGGATCATCTTTTAATATTGTGGTTAATTTAGTGAGACGATTGCCTATTATTATATGTCCTTATTGGGCAAATAATGTCACAAGTCCTGTTCATTACTCCACAGTTATAAGTGCTTTGATTGAGAGTATGGACAGTGTGCATAATGGATCAACCTTGGATATCTCCTCTAAAGATAATGTTACTTATTTTGAGTTATTGCAGAAAACTGCTAATTCATTAGGTTTAAAAAGAGTATTCTTTAAGTTTCCTTTCAATATTGATTCTATTTCAAGACTCTGGGTTTCTTTTTTTTCTGGAGCTTCTAAAAGGCTTGTTTATCCCTTATTAGAATCACTTTCTCATAATATGGTTCCAAGAATTGGGCATTCTATTCCAAAGAATCCTCAACTTGATGTAAAACAGGGGATTGAAAAAGTAGTTGATAGCATGGGAGATTATAAATATAGATTTTCTAATAATATTGTTAAAAGAAAAACAGTACGCTCCGTGCAACGCTTTATTCTTCCTAAAAATATGAATGCCAAAAAAGTGGCATTAGAGTATATGTCTTGGTTACCCAGGTTTTTATCTCCTATCCTGCATGTTGAAATTAAAGATGAGCAATGGGTTTATTTTACAATGTTTCACAAAAAAATAAGACTTTTAACTCTAAAACTCTCATATGATAGAAGTACTTATGATAGGCAATTGTTTTATATTAAAGGGGGCTTACTGGCCTCAAAGAGTGATAAGGGACGCTTAGAGTTTAGAAGTGTTTTAAATAATAAGTATGCCCTAGGGGCGATTCACGAGTTCAAGCCAGCTTTACCATGGTTTATATATAGATACACTCAAGCGATAGCGCATCTAATTGTCATGAATGCTTTTGGAAGACATTTAGCTAAAATTAATAAAGGAGATGCTCCGTGGCACCAAGAATCTTAATTATTGGCGCCACAGGTTTTATTGGATCCCATCTACTTCGGGAGTTTGAAAACCTTAAAACTCCAATACGAGTCATGGCAAGAAGTACTTCTAAAGTTATTACATCTGAAATCACAACAGAAGTCGTTTTCGGGGATTTAGATAAAAAAGAGTCACTAAAAGATTGCCTTGAAGGTATTGAATCAATTTACTATTTGGCCCATGCAATGGGGGATGACTCAAATGACTTTGTTGCTCAAGAAATTGCACAGGCACAAAATTTGTCAAATTATCTATTACCCAGTCAAAAAGTTATTTATTTAAGTGGCATCATTCCTGATGAAGAGCTTAGTGACCATCTCAAAGCTCGAGAGAATGTTGGAAAAGTCCTTATTAGCTCAAAAGCAAACACAGTTGAGTTTAGGGCATCTATTGTTATTGGTGATGGATCGGCTTCCTTTGAAATTGTTAGGGCTATTATAAATAAATTACCTGTTATAGTAAGTGCGGATTGGAGTAAGGCAAAATGCCAACCCATAGCTTTAAAAAATGTTCTTGAATACTTAATGGCTGCATCTGATAAGAAGTTTAGTTTAAAAAATTCCATCTATAATATCGCTGGAACAGACTCGATTATGTATGAAGAATTACTGACTCGTTATGCTAGCTATAAAAAATTCTATAGACCTAACATCTTTATACCTAAATTTCCAAAAGAAGTGGCCTTAGAGGTTTTAAAGTATGTGGCGATGGAGCATTATCAAGTAGGCTCTAGATTACTTGAAAGTATTGAACACGAAACAATTTTAGAAGATGATAAAGCTCAAAATGAATTTAATATTAAGCTTCTAAGTTTAGAGGAAAGCTTCAATGAACTAGATGATACGTCGTCAAGCGTCTATCAGATTGGAGACTTTTTTGAATCAAATATAACAAAAGAATTACCTCAATATCTAGTAGGGGAATCTATTCAGATTTTTATTCCTCTGATAAACAAAAGTCTTGAACAGTTTTTATCAACTAAAGCTCCAGTACTTAAAAGTATAAACTTCTCCATAGAAGATTTATTAAGTAATGAGTCCTATGATCTAAGAATACCTAAAGTTGGTCACTTCAAATTTACATATAACAAGGCGAAATCAGGTTTACACTTGGTTATTAAACCTGAATACTTCTTTCAATCTCTAGGGATAAGTATCTTAAAAAAAATATTGAGCTAGGTTACTTAAGCAGAAATGAATACAATTTGTTTAGTTGAAAATTACCTATAAAGTTAATATAGTTAAGTATGAAGATAATAACCATAATATTTATATCATTATTCTCCCTTCCTACTATTGCGAGTTCATTATCCTTAGACATAGGGCAAACAGAATCAATCTTTAACCGCTTTGCTATACCAAATACATCCGAAGATCGTATTTCTTTAGAGGCTGAAGATAAACTCGCTAGTTATCGAGTAACTGGTTTTTTTGATCTTTCATCTGGTAATCAATTCTATATTTTAATCGCTCCACTTGAGACTGAATACAACTTCACATCTAACTCTAACTTTGAATTTGCAGGAAATGATTTTTCAGATGCTACTGAAACTAAGGTTAATTATAAATTTAATTCTTATCGCTTGGGTTATTTATGGAAGTGGCGAGGTAGCCGCTTTGATTTTTGGACTGGACTTGTCGGTAAGATAAGAGATGCTGAAATTAGAGTCACCCAAGGTATCACAACGAGTGCTTATGATAATGTAGGGTTTGTCCCATTAGCCTCTATTGGTTTTGAACTTAGGCTTTTTGATTGGTTGTCTATGTTTTCTCATACTGATGCTCTAGGGGCCACTCAGGGCTCTGCATATGATTCTCAATTAGAGTTAAAACTTAACCTAGATAGCTTTTCTCTTTCTTTTGGAAAGCGAATACTAGGTGGAGGAGCAGATAACGATAAAGTATACAACTTTGCACAGTTTGATACGATGTACTCAAGGCTAAGCTACAATTTTTAGTAAAATAATGACCCTTAAAGAAAATCAAAAGATTATTTGGAAAGAGTTCGGCAGAGAGATCTCTAACGAAACAATATTGATGCCCTTTTTGTTATAATTTCTCAATTTCAATAAGTATTTCATTTCTTCTTAGAAAAGGTATAGTCCATGGTGGATTGTAACCCGCAAACTTATATGAGGATACAGCTTTATAAGTTCTATTTTTATTAATCCAATTCATAAGTTTTTTTGCGTTGTATTCATTTTTTTTCTTATTCCAAAAGCCCGTGAATCTAAAAGCTGCAACAAGTTTTTTTGGAACCTCTTCTAAAACAACATCTTTATCTACCGGCACTGGTAAGGTTTCTAATGTATATTCAGATGGCATACTGAAAGTCATTATCCATGGCCCATTATTATTGCTATCTTCAGCTCCAATAAGAACTGGAGAAGTCATAGATATTTTCTCACTTTTTTTAACTTGTTCTTGAATAACAGGTGATGTCATTGAGATTTTTGATTTAGTTGTGTTTTTACCAAAAATATAGCCAGCTAATTTTCTAAAGCCTTTCTTTTGAGCTCCTTTGAAGTCAGCATCTATCTTTGTTTTTGCAATAATATAGGGTTGGTATTGTCTTACTTCAAAATCATTTTCTTTTATAATAACTTTGTATGATGGTTGCTGTTCACTTCCAACACCAAATAAGGAACAAGCAGTACTAAATATAATCATTATTACGGATACAAAAAGATTTTTCATTCTAAAATCTTTTTGAAGGGGTAGACGTCACTGGCCCTGGTTGATTTATAGCTTTTAGTAATTTCATTATTTTCGAATAAGAATATTCCTCCTAACTGGAGACCATCTCCTCTTAAAGGCCCTAGCCCATACTTAAAGAAGCCTTTGAAGCCTCTTAGGAACTCTCTTAGCCCAAAAGCTTTAGACAAACCTGCACGAGATAAACCAAGACCTCTGTAGTACTCACCATCTGGATCAGAGATTAGTTTATAATTACCAATATAGTATTTTGCAATTAGTGGCTCAATTTCTTCATCATCTCCCATATGTAAGATATGAACTGTCGTATTTGACTCTGAAATTTTATAATTTACCTTAGAGAGTTCACTTAAGTTTTCTCTGCAAAATGTACAGCCTTGATGTCTGAGGGCTACAACTAAGTCTCGACCTTGCAGCAGAAGATCTCTTGAATACTTTTCTGAGCTCCCCTGAGAAAAAGCATCCTTAAGAATTAAGAAAAAGGGAACAAGCCAAATTAAGTCATTGAAAATGATGTTGATTCCAAAAGTTAAAGGAAGTGTGCCTTTATTTATAGCTATTAGAAAGCCAATCGGTCCAAATATTTTACCTAAAAAACCGACTAAAATTATAGGCCAGTGATCTAATGGGACGGAGGAAGCCGCTATATAACCTATTCCATATACGGCAACAATCATTCCTACACATTGCCAAATCTCAATGTACCTAGGAAGCTCCATCCCATGTAATACAAAAGACTGCTCAGGAAAGAGTACGACCCATGTTCCCCAGCAAATATTGTATAAGCCTGCTAGCAAAAGTGTGTAAAAGTAAAAAGTAGATTTGGTGTAGTTTTTCTCATTCATAATAACGAAATTGTAGTTCAAAAGGGATTTTTTGTTAAATAGCGATCCTGAGCAATAGCTATGCATAAAAGTCTAAGTTTTATCTAAGCTTTGAAAAGCTTGAGATTAGTAATATTTACACGCTTTTGATGCTTTGATCTAAAAAAAAAATATTTGGGTTACTATTCCTACCAAACCCCAACAAGGAATGTAAATGAAGAGATTAATTAGTCTAGTCCTCTTTGGACTATTTATGTGTAGCAGTGTTTTTGCAAATACTGTTAAAAAGGATGTGCTTAGAATTGAGTTTATCGATGATAATTCTCAAGAGACTATCGACCTAACAAGAGAATATATTGAAGGTAATGATAGACTTCTAGTACAGGTTAAGCCAGAAAGAGTTACAGACGAAAATAAGGATGAAGATCGACCAGATATCGTATGGAAAATAGATGTTCAAGCTGGAACTGTTTCAGTATTATCAAATTTTTCACAAATACCTAATGATATAGGAACTGAGTTTAATTTAGGTGGTCAAACAATTGCAAACTACAGAGTGTATCTAAGCACTCTTATTAAAAATAAACATGAAATTAGATTTCTTTATGCACCTTTAGAATATAATGTTGGATTTAGCCCAGCTGAAGATATCCAGTTTAGCGACAGTCTATTTCTAATGGGAGTAGATACTGATGCTCTTTATAAGTTTAACTCTTACCGTTTAAGCTATATTTATCACTTTGATAAGGTCGATCATTATCTGGATGGAGGGTTAATTTTACTGATTTAAAATAGT
>CAXGOD010000064.1:0-8833 GCA_964011245.1 uncultured Bacteriovoracaceae bacterium
GTGCAGCAAAAGCTGTTGGTCTTGTACTTCCTGATCTTGCCGGAAAGCTTGATGGGTACGCGGTTCGTGTTCCAACTCCAGATGTCTCAATGGTTGATTTAACAGTTAATCTTAAAAAGGCTGCAACAAAAGAAGAAATTAACAATGCAATGAAAGAAGCTTCTAACGGACATTTAAAAGGTGTTCTTGGTTACGAAGAAGATCCTCTTGTTTCTGTCGATTTCATGGGGAATCCTCATTCTTCAATTTTTGACCCTGCACTTACAAATGTAATTGGAAACTCTGCAAAAGTTGTTACTTGGTATGATAATGAAGTTGGTTTTTCAAACAGAGTTGTTGATCTAGCTAATCATATCGCTAGTAAACTATAGGAAATTTAGATGGCCTTAAAATTTATTGATCAAGCCGACATTGATGGAAAAAGAGTTTTAGCTAGATTCGACTTTAATGTACCTTTTGATAAAGAAGATAAATCAAAAATTACAGACACAAGCCGAGTTGATTTAGCGATTCCAACAATTAAATATATTCTAGAACATGGTGCTTCAAAGTTAACCCTTATGAGTCACCTTGGGCGCCCCAAAGGAAAGATAAATCCTGACTTTAGTCTAGAGCCTGTTGCTGAGTATTTAGCACAGAAACTTGGTGTTGAAGTTGTTGTTTCTGAAACAGCAGTAGACTCTGGAGTAAAAGAACTTTTAACTCTAAGAGAAACTAAAATTGTTCTTTTACAAAATCTTCGCTACCACGCTGAAGAAGAAGCAAATGATGCTGATTTTGCACATAAGCTGTCTCAGTATGGTGACCTTTATGTAAACGATGCATTTGGAGCAGCACATAGAAAACATGCTTCAGTTCACGCTATCAATAAGTTTTTCGAAGGAAAAGCTTATGGCGGCTTACTTCTAAAAAAAGAAATTGAATCTTTAGATAAAGTTCTTAACTTCCCAGCGAAGCCATTTGTTGCTGTTGTTGGAGGAGCTAAAGTAAGTGATAAGATTGCAACAATCGAAAAGCTTTTAGTAAATGTTGATAATTTAATTATCGGTGGAGCAATGGCGTATCCATTTTTAAAAGCTCAAGGTAAAGAAGTTGGAACATCTTTATGTTCAGATGAAGACGTAGCTCTTGCTCAAAAGATTTTAAAGGCTGACAGAGGAAATAAAATTAAACTTCCATGTGACCACTTGGTATCTACAGAATTTGGTGGAGCTCCAGAAGAATGTAGCGAAGTTAATATTCCAGAAGGTAAAATGGGATTAGATATTGGACCTTCAACTATCAATCTTTATACAAGTACTTTAAAAACGGCAAAGACTGTTCTATGGAATGGACCAATGGGACTTTTTGAAAATGCAAACTATGCAAAAGGAACAATGGCACTAGCTGAAACGATGGCAACTCTTGATGATGCCTTCACCTTAGTTGGTGGTGGTGACTCTGTAAGTGCTGTAAAGAAATCTGGATTTGCTGATAAGTTCTCACACATCTCAACAGGTGGTGGAGCTTCTTTAGAATATATTGAAAAAGGCGAACTCCCTGGAGTTCAAGCCCTTAAGTTTGGTGTTTAGTTTTAAGGAGAAAACATGACTGCAAAAACTTATATCGTAGGTAACTGGAAAATGAATCAGTCGTTAGATGAGCTAACGGGATTCTTTAACACTTTAAAAGAGACTTCTGTTCCTGCTGGAAACTTTTGGATTGCACCTCAGTTAGTTCATATTTCAAAGTCTTTAGAGCTTACAACTGGATCTCAGTTTAAAATTGGGGCTCAAAATTCTTCTCAAAATGATTTTGGAGCTTTCACTGGAGAGACATCAGTAGAAAGTCTTAAGGAACTTGGCGCTCACTTTTCTTTAGTAGGTCACTCAGAAAGAAGAAGCTACTACGGCGAATCAAATGAAATCGTAAATGTTAAAACAAAAAAAATACTAGAGAAGGGAATTCTTCCAATAGTTTGTATCGGCGAAACTCTTGAACAAAGAGAAGCTGGAAAAACTTTGGATATCGTTCTTACTCAAGTTAAAGAAGCTCTAGCAGGAATTAGCATTAATTCTGCAGATGATATCATTTTAGCTTATGAACCTGTTTGGGCCATTGGAACTGGTAAAACGGCCTCACCGGAGCAAGCTGAAGAAGTTCATGCAGCAATCAGATCAACTTTAAAAGAACTTTATGGTGATCTTGGCAATGATATCAGTATCTTATATGGAGGTTCTGTAAAACCTGCCAATGTTACTGAATTACTTAATCAGCCAAATATCAACGGTGGCCTTGTAGGTGGAGCAAGCATTAAGGCAGATTCATTCGCTGCGTTATGCAAATGGAATCAATAGCTTGAAGCTTTGGCAGTTTTTTGATAAAAATACTGTCTGCATAAAAATAAAAAAGGAAAATTATGTTAACTGGATTAATTATATTACACGTAGCAATTTGTATTCTTCTAACAATTACTGTTTTAGTACAATTTGGTAAAGGTGCCGAAGCTGGTGCGATGATGGGTGGTGGATCTTCACAGGCCGTATTTACATCTTCTTCAAAAGGTAACTTCTTTACAAAGATGACTACATTTTTAGCGATTGCCTTCATGGTAAACTCGATTGCACTTACAACAATCAAGTCTAAGTCTTCTAAGACATCTATCTTTGATGATGAAGCTCCGATTGCTCAGCCTCTAAATTCTGATAAGCTTCCAAAATCGGATATTAATCCTTCTCCTGAAGCTAAAAAAGAAGCTCCAAAAGCTGATGCTAAAAACACTCAAGCTAAGACTGAACCCAAAAAATAATTTATTTTTAATTTCTCAATAAAAAAGCCCACTATAAAAGTGGGCTTTTTTTATATCGTTTTTATGAATTGCTCTTTAGCGAATCTAATCTGTGGTCCATAAACTCCGTTATCAGCTCTTTTCCCTACCGAGAGAATCATACATGGCTCTGCTGTTCTAGGAAGATCTAAAAACTTAGAAACTTTCTTTTCATCAAATCCTTCCATAGGACAAGTGTCATAACCATAAGCTCTAAATGCCAACATTAGGTTTTGACAAGCAAGAGCAGTGCTTTTATGCATCCAAACACGAAGATCAGCAATTGAAGAGTTTCCTCCTGGAACTATTTTCGAAAAGCGTATGAAAAAAATCATAATTCTTTTTAAGAACCCGAGACCTCCACAAGGCCCCACAGTGTTCGCAAAATAGACTAGTTTTTTATAATAACTGTAAGCCGACTCAGGAACAGGCTGGTCACTTTGCTCAAAAAACTCAATCATCTGTTTTGCATGTTTTCTCCACGTATCTCTACGAGCAACACAAATGATTAATTCTGGAGCTGTTCTAGCTGCAGGTTGATTAAGACAGTACTTAGCAATAATTGCTTTTTTCTCAGGTGATTTGACCCTATAAAACTCCCAAGGTTGCAGATTTGATGAGTTAGGCGCCATAAGGCCAATCTCTAAACATCGTTCAACAATTTTATCATCAAGAGGTTCGTCTTTATAAACACGAACACTTCTTCTACTTTGAATGACTTTTTCAAATTCAGTAATATCAATCTCTGGTGCAGCTTCGGTATAATCTAATTCAGGAATCTTTGAAAAAATATCCGTTCCACTATCACTCATATATGCTCCGTTTTTTAATGTGAGTAATCTACAATTGAATAAGTCTTTTTTAACTTTTCAATTATAAACTTTGTATGTTCAGGACCTTTAGTTTCAAGAGTTGTTTTAACCAAAGATTGTTGTAACTCAAGGTGGGGAGCATTTCTGTCATGAATAACTTCTAATATATTGGCCCCTAACTCAGAGATCAACTCCGTCAGTTCTTTAAGTGAGCCTGGTTTATCATCAGTTAGAATTGAAAAGTTGATTCTTCGCTTAGTCTCTATTAAACCTTTATCAATAATTCTATCAACAAGATTAATGTCGATATTTCCACCACAAATTAGCAGTACTATATCTTTTCCTTTAAAGCGCCTTGGATTGTTTTCATATAATTCGTGAAAAGCACCTAAGTTAATCCCACCAGCACCTTCAGCAATAACTCGTGCCCACTCCATAAGTCTTAGAATACTTGCAGCAATTGTATCGTCACTTACATGAACCGCTTCATCAATAATACCATCCAAAAGATGATACATTTCTTCATTAGGATTCTTAACTTTTATTCCATCAGCAAAGGTAGCCAATTTTTCATCGACCATAATTGAGCCTTTTTGCAATGACTTAACCATTGAACTGGCTCCAGTTGCTTGGGCTCCAACTATTTTACATGAAGGCATAAGCTTTTTAAGAACTGTCCCAACTCCGGCCATTAATCCACCGCCGCCAATGCTTCCGAAAATGAAATCAATATTATCCAGTTGATTAAGCAGTTCAAACGCGATCGTTCCCTGTCCAGCTATAACAAGTGGGTCATGAAAGGGGTGAACATATGTTTTTTGATTTTCTTTTTGATATGTTTTTACAAACTCAAAACTCTCATCAACATTTTCTCCTTCCAATATAACTTCTGCTCCTAACGCTTCTGTATTAGATATTTTTACTAAAGGAGAGGGTTTCGGCATGATTATTGTTGCTTTCACATCAAATTTGTCTGCAGCCCAAGCCACGCCTTGAGCATGATTACCAGCACTAACAGCGACAACGCCTCGTTTTTTTTCATCATCAGTGAGATGATAAATTTTATTGGTTGCTCCTCTAAGTTTAAAAGAACCAACAGGTTGCAAGTTCTCTAGTTTTAAATAAATATTAGCCCCATATTTTTTGGACAACCATTCATTTTTAACTAAAGGAGTTGGAGTTATATATTCTGATAAAATTTTTTGAGCTTCTTCAAATTGTTTGAAATCTAGTTTCATTATTTTCTCTTTTTGTCCTCATCCTCATCCGCACCATCAGCAAAACGAATCTTTCCAAAATCCTCTTCTTCAAACATTTTCTGAACTTCTTCTAAAGGAAGTTTTTCGTAAGGAATAGAAGGATCAAAACGGTCTGCCATTTTAAGCGTTTGAGTTGATTCTACCTTGGAATATTTAACATGACCTGCAAAAACTTTAAAAAGTTTAGGGTCTAATTTCTTTCCAGAAGTTTTGTCCATAACATCTAAGGCTTTAGAGATAGGAAGAACCTCACTATAAGATCTTTTGGTTGTTATCGCGTCAAAGAAATCTGCGATAGTACAAATTCTAGCAAGCAAGTGTATTTCTTTTTCTTTAATTCCTTGAGGGTATCCACCACCGCCCCAATTTTCATGATGCTCATGAACTATACGAGCGATAATATCTAAATCAAGGTCATCTTCAACAACACACTCTCCGCTTTTTAGAAGGTCAATTCCATAAGTCGGATGCATTTTTATAACTTCATATTCTTCATCCGTAAGCCCTCTGGGACTATTAAGAATCTTCGTTGGTACTTTTATTTTTCCAAGATCATGGAGAAGACCTCCAAGTCCCGCATGAAGTAACTCTCCACGAGAAGCATTTGGCTTTAGAGTCCTCATAATAGTTATGCAATACATAGAAACATTTATTGAATGATCATAAGTATAGAAATCATGTCCACTTAGGTTTCCAATTAAACCTCTTAGTGAATCAATATTATATTCATCTAGTACATCGATCATTGATTCCACGGCATCTCTACATTCACCAATTGTTTCTGAAAGAAGCTCTGTACTAAACTCTTTTTCATCATCAAAGACATTTTGAAGATACTTGATTGCTGAATCCTTAATAAAGTTGGTTGCTTCAACATCATCAACTTGCTCAGAATTAACTAAGCTTTTCATATAAAATTTTCTTTGATCTTCTGGAACATAAAGTTGATAATACTTCGCTTTTAAATCACTAAGGTCATCGTCAGTTAAGGTTTCACCTTCAGGAAAAATTTTAATAAATTTTTGTTTTTCCTTTAGTGCTGAAGAGTTTACGAATAAATCATAAGGCATCGTACTGCCTACACAAATTAAATCGTAACTTATAGAAAAAAAACTTCTATCACTCAACCTGTAACCTCAATCCTTAAGATTTTATATTTGTAAATTTTAACATAGAAGAGGATATTTTTTGAGTGGGATACAAAAAAAAAGGTCTACTAAAAAAGTAGACCTTTTGTGTATATTACAATTTAGAGTTACTGACTAAAATGGAATATCATCTGAAGCAAAGTTTGCGTCAGTTGAGATATTATAATCTTGAGCTGGCTCTTGTTGAGCAGCCGGAGACTGAGCATTGTTATTGTTGTTACCAGCATAAGTGTTATTACCAGCTTGTGCTTGTCCTCCAATAAACTGAACAGTTGTTGCATTTATTTCAGTAGTGTATCTCTTGTTACCTTCTTTATCATCCCAAGCTCTTGTTTGAAGTCTACCTTCAACAAATGCTTGTCTACCTTTTGCAAGATATTGATTACAAAGTTCAGCTAGTTTTCCCCAAACAACAACTCTGTGCCATTCAGTTCTTTCTTGTTTTTGACCAGAATTTTTATCATTCCAGCTTTCAGATGTAGCTAATGAAAAGTTGCATACAGCTGCACCAGATGGTGTGTATTTTAGTTCTGGATCTTGTCCAAGACGTCCCAATAAAATTACTTTATTAACGCTCATTCTCTCTCCTTGTGTGTTTAAATAGGAATGGTTTTTGTATGATAAATAATACTAAAATGAAAGTACTTATTCACTACTTTCTTTCAATTACCAATACAAATGGGCATTTAGAATTCTAAACGTGAACTATTTGATTTTAAAAGGTTGTGTCCGTACGCGTTATTTACAGAGAATTACCTATACTGTCTTTAAGGATATTATCTGCATTTTCCTGTGAGAAAACTTCTGGATTAACTTTTGGATAATCGTCAGATTCTTGTTTCTGCTGATCTAATATATTTTGAACTGTATTATCCATCTTTCTTTCTTTCCAAAACTCTTCTACTTTTTGTTTGGCCACACGAACATCTCGTCTGTACCAAGTTGCATCAAAGCCACAATAAGGACATGGAATTTCCTTTCTATACAAAAGTTTATTCACAACCTCAAAGCCGATCCACACTACAAAGAGCAGGGCAAGTGACTTAACCCCCATTAGAGGAAATAGCAACCAGGCCAATGAGGCTGAAAGAACAGCAATTTGAATATAGTGTTTTTCATTTAAGTTTTTTCCATATCTCATTTCACGGGGAGCACTACATAGAGGACAGATAAATTGATTCGTTGCTTTTTTTACTTTAAAAAATCTTTTTCTTTTTAAGTCATCAATACTTGTCTTCATAGGTATTACCTCTCCTTATATTATTTTAACTGAAAATGGCCAAAAGCACCTCTAGCACCTTTTTACCTAGTAGAAAGTAGACCTCCGGGACATCTGCATGCCCCAGGGGTGAACGACTAAGCGAAGAAATAATCTAGATGTGATAAAGAGAGGTCCACCGAGTTGAACATACGTACTGCGTTCATAGATCGGCACCCTATGAACTTACTTATCTATTGTTCAAGAACTGTACCAAGTTTGAATGCCTAATCTCGGCATCTTAGCACTTAGTGACTAGGAGTCACTCCGAACAATGAGATACTATGGCCCTTGCTTTTGGTGACACATCGCACCCGAGGCAAATTATGCCACTTAAGAAGATATGCTATCTACCTGAAAAGACTTGCTGGAGCTTTTTTCAAAATGCTAATATTAATTGCAATGAAAAATCTTCTAAGAAGCTCCAATGGGCAAATCACCATCTTCTTTTCAACTACCATGTTGGTGGTTATTTCCTTTATTGCATTCATCATTAATATTGGAATTTTTGTTAAGTCGAAAATCAATCTTCAAAATGCAGTAGATGCTGCAGCTTTTTCAGGAGCTGCGGTACAGGCCAGACAATTAACAAATATTGCTTATCTTAATTGGGAGATGAGAAACGTCTATAAAGAGTGGATGTTTAAATACTATGTTCTTGGAAATTTAAATATTGATGATGTAGCAGGTGGAGCAAGTGGAACAACTGACTTCACAATGAGAAGCTATGACCTAGGAACAAAAACGGCAAAAGATAATTATAACTTTCCTTCAGTATGTTTAGACTTTGCTCAAGCAGGTGGTGTTTCTGTTTGTACTAATTATACTGTTGCTGGTCTTCCAAGATTTGAACCTGTTGCAGTTGCAGGTGCAACTGATGAAACACTCAACACAATGATGGATACTTTAGTTGCAGAAAAAGCTAATGACTGTGCTGCAAGATCTGCCATCAATTATGCTATTACTGCTTTATGGGCCTTTAATGTAAAGCAAAATGATGGCCTAAATGCACTTCAAAATCAAGCACCACAGGTAGCTGCCGATAGACCAGGGGCCTTTCCAACAGCTTTTGAGTTGGCCATAAGAATGAGAAACCTAGAAGCGCAAGTCAATCGAGCTCCCTACAGTGGTATATGCTACGCCACTAATAGTATGAATAAAGATTTTTGCTCACAAAAAATAGAAGATGTTGTTGCCGCTGATAGATCGGCTTCTAACGAAAGAGTTCTTAAGGCATTTTACTCCGGGTTTAGAAATCTTGGAAGTGAATCTGATACGGAGCTAAGAGCAAGTTTTACTTTAACTGAAATTCCACCTCAACCATTTAGATCTGAAAATGAAAAAGACTTAAGTAATCTCTTCATACCTGCTAGTTCTTCTGCCCGTGACAAATACTATTTAGACTTAAAACTTATGACGATAAATCTAGCAACATTTTTTACTCAGTTCACAATGACTTCAGGGGATGTAAATGTTCAAGGGATACAAGCTGGAACCGAAGGGCAATGTGCTGCTACCAAAACTGGTCTCCCAGTGCCTGGCTACCCACT
>CAXGOD010000065.1:0-8770 GCA_964011245.1 uncultured Bacteriovoracaceae bacterium
ATTGAGAAAGTATCTGGACAAAGAGCTGCTCTAGGGGCAATTCAAAACAGATTAATCAGTACTTCAAATAACTTACAGATCACAAATGAGAACTTAAGTGCAGCGAACTCTCGAATTAGAGACGTTGACTATGCTCAAGCATCTGCTCAAAATGCAAGAAACAACATTCTTGGTCAAGCAGGTACAGCGGTTCTAGCACAAGCTAATCAACAAGGACAAGGTGCTCTAAGGTTACTTGGTTAATACCAGTCTCTTAGGCACATAATAAAAACCTAGCGAAGACGGCCTCACCATAATGGTGGGGCTTTTTTTTAATTTTTTGGTTTTCCTAAGAATGAATCAATAAAAATTATTTTTGAATAGTCACCAGAAGAATCATTACTTGAATTGAAGTTTAGTATTTTTTTACTAATAATTTTTTTCTTTCCCATATAGGCGATAGGAATTCTAGGTTTTTCTGTATTGTAAATGATTGAAGCTTGTTTAATATAAGCTTCTCTTGTTTGTTTGGTCTTGGTAGAGAAGTACAGCTTCATAAGTTGATCATATTTCTTATTGCACCACATAGACCTGTTCGTTCGTCCCTTTATAGCATTACATGTTAGACTCAATAAAACCTCTTGTTGATCTGTTAAATTTGCAAAACCGATGATTGCTAGATCATGAGCACCATCTCCTGTTCGTTTAAGAAAAGTTTTAAAGTCAGGCTTATGAATCTTTATTCTAAAGCCTGCTGCTTCCAGGTCAGCTTTCATCATTTTTGCTAGCCCTATTCCGTCAGGTATATAGGGCCTTGGAACAGTAATAGTCCAAAGATTTAACGTTACTGGTCGGCTATACTTTGATTGGAGCAGTTTTTTTGCCGCCTCAGTATTTTTCTCCGTAGGAACGTAATCATTAGTATGCTCTTTAAAGTTAGGTGTGAGTATATGATTTGCTCTTTTGGCATGTCCATAAAACAAATTTTTCATATATTTTTTATAATCTAGTGCCAAGGCCACAGCATTTCTTACCGTTTTGTCTTTAAATATTTTCTTTTTGTGGTTTAAAGAAAGGTAGAGAATATTATTTTCTTGGTAACTTTCAACTCTCAAGTTTGGATGATTTGAAATATCTCGTAGCAACGACCAAGAAGGGTTATGAGTTATATGACATTTTCCCTTAATAGTATAATTAGTACGCTTTTCATTGTTTGTTATGATGTAAAAGTTGAGCTTATCAAAACTAGGTACTTTTCCGTGATAACCCTTAAAAGCTTTTAATTTATATGTCGATTTACCTTTTTTTCCCATAAACTGAAAGGGGCCGGTACCTATTGGCATAGATGCAAAATATTTTTCACGTTTTTTCTTTTTAAGAACTTGATAGTATTCATATGAATAAATGGCCAAGAAGTGCTCACTTAGGAGCTCGTAGATATTATGAATTTTATTATTTGTTTGAATTTGAACTTTATAAGTGGAGATCTTTTTTATATCCAGAATCTTTTTATCAAGGCTTCTGCTTCTGAAGTTGGAGAATAATCTTCGTTCTGACTTAGACTTGACATAACGAATCATTTGTCTTTTGAATGAGAAGACAACATCGTCTGCATTTAATGTTCTTGTGGGTTTAAAGTATTTATTACTTTGAAAATTTAAATCCTTCTTTAGCTCTATCAGAATTGACTTTGACCCTATTAGAGTCACTTTACTTGCAAGAAGAGTAAAGTAACCTTTTTCTTTTTTATTAAATTTAATTAAGCTCTCATAAACTTTTTTGTGAAAGACTTCTACACTTGAAGTATCAATGGCCTTATGAAGATCAGCTTCATAGGCAGGAGAATCTAGGCAAACTTTAAGTGTTTGAGCATAAGTACTTTCTATACTTGTAAACAAAAATATTAAACCAAATAGAACTGATAAATACATACCTTAATTCTATCAAAACTTAAGTTTATAAGATTATTTTTTAAAAAATTAAGCTTTCTTCATACTGTGAAATCAATAGGTTACAAGATACGAGTCTAATAAAATGTATTTATAAGTAATATTTACCTATTTATTTATAAAGTAATTTCATTTTCGGCCCGATGAGTTAGTCAGGTGTTACTTAAGGAAAGCGACACTCACTTAACATTAACCTATTCCTAGCACGATGCTTATCTTTTTCATGGTTTAGAAAAAGAGTTCAAGGACTGAAAGAACGAATTTAGACAGGGAGGTAATATGGGTTTCCGTATTAATACCAACGTTTCTTCACTTTCAGCTCAAAGATCTTTAAGTGTAGCAAACAGAGAATCAGAAAGTACACTTGCAAAATTATCATCTGGTACAAGAATTACCAAAGCAGCAGACGATGCAGCTGGGTTAGCGATCAGTGAGAAATTAAAAGCAAGAATCAGTTCAACAGACCAAGCAAACCGAAATGCCAACGATGGTATCTCTATGGTTCAAACAGCAGAAGGTGGTTTAGATGAAGTATCATCAATCCTAACTCGTTTAAGAGAGCTTTCTGTACAATCAGCTTCAGACACTGTCGGTGATACTGAAAGAGGGTTTTCGAACATGGAGTATCAAAACCTTAAGCAAGAAGTTGAAAGAATTGCACAAGTTACAGAGTTCAACGGAATCAAACTACTTTCAGGTGAAGGTGGACAATTAGATTTCCAAATCGGTGTTAACAATGATGAATTTCAAGATAGATTATCATACGATACAACTCAACAGAACGCGAAACTAGAAGCTTTAGGAATTGATGGTCTTACAGTTGAAAATAAAGAAGGTGCACAAAGTTCACTTTCAACAATTGATAGCGCAATTGAAAAAATCTCAGGTCAAAGAGCAAGTTTAGGTGCCATTCAAAACAGAATGATCTCAACTTCAAACAACCTACAGATTACTAAAGAAAACTTATCAGCTGCTAATTCAAGAATTAGAGATGTTGATTATGCATCAGCTTCTGCAGAAAATGCAAGAAACAACATTTTAGGTCAAGCAGGAACTGCAGTATTAGCTCAAGCTAATCAGCAAGGACAAAGCGCACTTAGATTGCTTGGTTAAGAAAAATTTTACTAAAAAGATCAGTCCCTCTGAATAGAGGGACGATCTTTTATATTTCCACTCAAAAATACCCAAATAATCAATCACTTAGTTCATTGTTCAAAAAATAAACATATTTATAATAATTACATTTAACCCGTTTAAATAAGAATTTTTTCTATCCCATTGTTAGAATATCTTTATGTTTAAAACCGTTTTCTTATTAGTAGTGACTCTACTGCTCATTTCTTGTGGCCAAAAAAGTGACAAAGCTTCATTTAAGATTAGTTATGTAAACTCTAGTGAAGGTGAGCCCATTTTGTTAGACAAAAGGGAAGAAGGCTTTAAGTGTCCATCTCTTTTAACTTCAGATTTAGATAAAAAAATCATAGCTCAATTTCATACTAGTTGGAGTTATGTTCAGGTTCCATTTTTGCTTCAAGTTAAAACAAAAGGTGGACTAGTTAAAAACTCACTCATATCTGAGGTTCTACAATCCGGAAAGATGAGCTATTTAGAAAGTTATGTGAAGATGAAGTTTGAAAGTAAAACGATAGAAGTCCCTGAAGTATTTAGAGCTTGTCCTGGTTATGATTACTCTGAAGAGGAGACATATGATTCTGCAACAGCAAGTGCATTGTTTGCTTTTAATGAAGTTGAAAAATCTCTCAGACCTATAAACTTAAATTTAAAGCCTGTTAAGCTTAGAGTTGCACCTGTTGTTGAACATACAAAAGAATATTATAAAGATTCAAGTATAGTGAGAAAGAAGAAAACTCTTGTCAATAATGCTTTTTACTTTGGAGAAAAAAGTGAAATTGTCTTTTTACCTCAAGGTAAAAATAAGAAAAATAAAATACCCTTTTCAGGAGTTCCTCTTTGGAAGATCCCATTTGTTGGGGCACATGAATATGGACACCATTTGTTTGCTTCATTAATGCCTAACTTTATAAATGATAAAAAACACAAAGCTCTTCATGGTATTTCACTTTGTTTTGATAACTCTGAAGAAGTAAGTAAAGATGATAACTCTAAAGATGGAGACCCTCGAATTGTAAAAGTAAGTGATGTCATGGACTCCTTAAATGAAGGTGTTGCTGATCTTCTTGCTAGAACAATTCTAGATAGAAAATATAATTTAACAGGAGTTGGCTGTTTCGAGTATACCAGAGATGTGGAAAAATCAAGACTTGCTAACTGGCAAATAAAAAGATTAGATAAAAAAGTTTTAGATACTTTTCTTCTTGATAAAAGAGTTAAGACTGGGAATTGTTATCAAGAACAAGATTTCCAAGATCCTCACATTATCGGCGCCATCGTCGCTCATGGATTGTTTCAATTATATGAAAAAGCTAACCTCTCAAAGACTGAAAGGTTACAAGCCATCGTTGATTGGCTAAGATTATTAAATAAGCAGTACCCAAAGATCAAACAACTAGAGCTTAAAGGGGTGATTGAAAAATCCTTGTATGCTGGAGTAAAAGTTGTTACTGATAAATTTTCGGTTCCTCAAGCTGAATTATGCAAGGTTATAGGCCAATCTTTCCCTATGGTCCATACTTATTATGGGTGTAAATAGTCTTCAATTTTCCCAAAATCATTGATATATTAAATTATGAAAAAAATTAGAGAAGCAGTATCCTTAGTATTTGAATGCAAGGGAGAAGTTTTTAGTATTGTAAGACAAGACTTTTTGAGAACCTTTCCTGGTTATACAGCTTTTATTGGTGGCAAAGTTGATCCGGAAGATTATGATGATGCTATATATAACTTAGAAGTTCTTGATAAACATCCTCTCCATTTAATGAATGCCCTCGTTCGAGAAACGAAAGAAGAAGCTGGAATCGAAGTCGATCGTTTAGTTGAGCAAGGTCATGTTACATCTGTCGATTTTATTGGAAGGGCTGTTTCTCCAGATTTTAATCCATACCGTTTCAATACATATTTTTACAGAGTCTCTTTTACTGAAAAGCCTATCTTTCATATTGATCAAAATGAGGTCAAAAGCTTTAGGTGGACATTACCTTCAAAGATTATTGAAGAGTGGAAGAGAGGAGAACTAATGATGGTTCCTCCTGTTAGATATTTTTTTGAAGCTCTTTGTGAGGATGTCTACTTTAAAAAAGAAATAGTTTTTGAAAATAGATTTGATCTAGAAAAGATCGTTCCATGGATAGAATCTATTCATGGTCTTGTTCAAGTTATGCCTTTATCAAATACAGTTCCTCCTGCGCAGCGAACTAATGCCTTTATTCTTGGAGACAATGAAAAAGTTCTTGTTGACCCATCTCCAAAAAACGAAGAGGAACTTTCAAAGTTTTTAGAAACAATCTCAGACTTTAATATAAATAAAATTCTTATTACCCATCATCACAAGGACCATCATCAGTTTTCAACTAAAATTGCTAAGAAATTGAATTGTGAAATGGTTATGAGTCAGTATACCCTTGATAGATGTTTGAGTGTTTACGGAGAAAATTACTTTGTGAATATGAAAACTTCAACAGTAAAGGAAGGAGATATCTTAACTCAGTGGCTAGGTGAAGATATCATTCTTGTAGAAGTTCCAGGTCATGATGAAGGGCAGCTTGCAATTATGCCAAAATCAGCAAAATGGTTTTTAGCTGGAGATCTATTTCAAGGAGTAGGGACAGTTGTTGTTGG
Organism: uncultured Bacteriovoracaceae bacterium; assembly: GCA_964011245.1. Lineage (GTDB taxonomy): Bacteria > Bdellovibrionota > Bacteriovoracia > Bacteriovoracales > Bacteriovoracaceae > CAKZJW01. The sequence goes on from CAXGOD010000065.1 coordinate 5,685, forward strand.
AGGTGAAGAGGGATGCATGATTAAATATCTCGCAACCCTTAAAAAAGTTATTGCGCTTAAACCAGCTTGCGTGATTCCTAGTCATGGGATTGCTTTAGGTGGAACGCATATTTTAGAAAAAACTTATGAACATAGAATATTTCGTGAGAAGCAAGTTTTAGAAATGTTCAATGAAGGCTTGAGTGAAGATGAAATGCTTAAAAGAATATACTTTAATATACCTGAAAAGATTTTAAAGTATGCTCGTGCGAATATTCAGTCACATCTTAAAAAATTGAAAGTAGAAGGACATATTTAGTTTCTTTCTTCGTGGATTTTTAATGTGATAATTAGTTTTTTTGAGTCTTCTTTTGTATTAAAAACAAGTGTCATTGTTTTAAAGTCACTTGAGTTAGCATCACCATTTAAATAAAGAAAACCAAATTTCTTACTTAAAGGTTTAACAATCACAGTGATTGCCTGATAACATTCAGAAATATTTTCTTTAGAAGAAAATACATAACAAAATTGTGGGTACCAAGAATCATTATTAAAATAATATTCTTCAAGTTTTTCAGATGTATAATCCACCTCTAAAAATGATTGATAAAGGTAGCTATTAAGCTCCTCTGTCTCCTTAATCATTCCTAGGATTTCCTTATTACTCATATTTGCTGGTGCTAACTGAGCGGAAATTAAATCAGAACCCATTTGATCAATAGTTTTTTTTACATCAAGAATTTTCGAGTCAGCAAATACAGAAACTGAAAATAGAGAAAATAGAATATAATATGTAATTCTTTTCATTTAGATGTCCTAGAGGCATTAAATTAAATATAGAGAATTACATAGCTGAAAGCGCAGTAGTAACAAAGTGTTTCTGTAAAATCTACAAGGGGTTACTTAGAAATAAAGCCAGGTAGGTGAGATGCTTCTTTAGAGTGGGCCAGCTTAAGAGCTTGTTTTAATACTGCTTTTACGTCAGGTTCGCTAGAGCTCTTAATTTTTATTCCTTGAAGCTTAAAGAACATTCCCCAATAAAATTCTTGGAAGTTAACCCCTACTTTTATAAAACCGCCATTTTTACGAACAAGCCAGGCTAGAGATCTGTACGGGTCATCACCTAAGTTATTGATGTGCTTTGGAAGATCTTCGAAGTCACGTAAGTTGTGATTCTCATCTCTGAGCCAAGCAAAGTTATGAGCCGTCATCTTTTTCGAGAATTCTTTATAGCTCAACTTAGACCAGTTTCTTATAACTTGAATATATAGCTTCTTATAATTTCTATTAAGATTGGAGTTTAAAATCGAATAAGAAGTATGATGTCTGTCGGTAATATAATACAAACCATCAGGTCCAATAATAGCTGGAGCAGATTTTTTCTTTAAATAGTTTTCTATTTTTCCTTTCTTTTCCTTCTTTTCGATTTTTTCTGTTTTTGGGCCAATAGATAATTTACCTAAAACAAATTGAGTTGGATGTATCTCGTCAAAGCTTGCGTAACAAAGCTCACCTAAAGTGGCCTTATCGCTACAACGTTTCGCTTGAACCGTAGTTGCACATGAGGAGGAAAGGAATGTAAGTAGTAAAAAATACTGTAAACTTTTCATAAAGCCAGTGTAGGGGCTTCCCCACAGATGAGCAAATGCTATAGTGTTAAGTCTTTGTTAAGCCTTATAAAGGATTGAAGTATGCGTCGCGTAATATTATCGTTTCTATAAATATTCTCATTTTCAGCTTTTGGGCAAACTTATTCTGATTTGGCCCCAAGAGTATATAGCAAAGCAGTACTCTACAGTGCTAACCAACTTAGAAATAATTAATAGTTCAGCGACTCCTTATGATGGAAAGGGAATTAGAAAAGATATTGGTAAGCTAAAAATTTACTTAGATGTTTTTCAGTATGCCTATACAAAATGTTCTAAAAAGGACCTGTTATTAGAAATTAGAGATGATCTAGATTTAGGGTATGAGGTTGTAGGACAATTCAAAGACTTAAACGACACTATGGATGCAGATCAAGTTAATGAAAATCTTTTAAACTCAAGAAGGTCAAAAGCTATTGAGTGGAAAAAAGAGTTCCTCGATAAGGCCCAGATTTATGATTATGAAACATATTTAGCTACTCCACTAATTGGAAAAGTTAATTCACGTGACGACAAAGATCTTCCAAATTTTTTTTGGGGGATTGTGGAGTTTCCAGACGAAATGATTGATAACGGAGAAGAAGTTATCTCTTCTCTTTTAAATGGAATGATGGAGAAGTCTGCTAAACGTTATAAAAAAATAATGAAGTTTGATAATCTTTTTAAATATGATGACGAAGAAGCATTTCATGATTTTAGAAAATTAGTTCGTGCACATCTAAAGCTCGTAAAAGTATTCTTTGAAGAACAAGTCGTTGTTAGTGCAGCAATGAATGAGTCTTTTTCTAAGTTAGATCTAATGATTGATAAATTTGGTGATATTAACGATAATCTTGTTGGACTTCATCACGCAGAATCATCAAAGAAAAAGAAAAAACTCAAAAAGAAAATTAGAATTCAGTGGTATCTTCTAAAAGCTTGGTCTTTAGAAAATAATATCTCAAAGACTCTTAAAGAGTTCAAAGTATAAATCGAACTGGCCATTTTATTCCAATGACCAATTCGTTTATATGGGGGAACAATGGCTTACCATTCCAAATCTTTTAAAATTTCCATTTCAAATTGATTTGGAGAGTAAGTTTTACCATCTACTTTTAAGGTATCATCAATTAAGTCTTCAATATGATCAGGGCTGAGAATAAAGTTTAGCATCACCTTATTATCTTCTTCCATAAAGAATCTTTGAAGACGTAGCTTGTCGATTAAATTTACGATTTTTAATGTAATACTCATCGCTTTCTCCTTGTTGGCACGAACGCTCGTGCTTTTGATCTTGCAAAAAAATTAACTTTTATACTTGTTAATAATATCTTGAAAAAGAGTTTCAAATCTTTTCCCAGATTGTTTGTCTCTAAGTAATCGGTTATAGATATGGTAGCCGATCATATTAGAGTAAAGCTCATAAGCCATTTGTTTCTTATCTGTACTCGATTTTAATTGGCCTTCTACTATGGCTATATT